>DASZRO010000023.1 GCA_035550055.1 Mycobacteriales bacterium
AGGACCCTTGCGGACCCCATATCTCTATGGGATTTCCCTGCATGTCAAACCCAGGTAAGGTTCTTCGCGTTGCGTCGAATTAAGCCACATGCTCCGCCGCTTGTGCGGGCCCCCGTCAATTCCTTTGAGTTTTAGCCTTGCGGCCGTACTCCCCAGGCGGGGCGCTTAATGCGTTAGCTGCGGCACCGAGGACGTGGAAGGTCCCCGACACCTAGCGCCCAACGTTTACGGCGTGGACTACCAGGGTATCTAATCCTGTTCGCTCCCCACGCTTTCGCTCCTCAGCGTCAGTTACGGCCCAGAGACCCGCCTTCGCCGCCGGTGTTCCTCCTGATATCTGCGCATTTCACCGCTACACCAGGAATTCCAGTCTCCCCTACCGCACTCAAGTTTGCCCGTATCGACTGCAGGCTCGGGGTTGAGCCCCGAGTTTTCACAGCCGACGCGACAAACCGCCTACGAGCTCTTTACGCCCAATAATTCCGGACAACGCTTGCACCCTACGTATTACCGCGGCTGCTGGCACGTAGTTGGCCGGTGCTTCTTCTGCTCCTACCGTCACTTTCGCTTCGTCGGAGCTGAAAGAGGTTTACAACCCGAAGGCCTTCATCCCTCACGCGGCGTCGCTGCGTCAGGCTTTCGCCCATTGCGCAATATTCCCCACTGCTGCCTCCCGTAGGAGTCTGGGCCGTGTCTCAGTCCCAGTGTGGCCGTTCGCCCTCTCAGGCCGGCTACCCGTCGTCGCCTTGGTAGGCCGTTACCCCACCAACAAGCTGATAGGCCGCGGGCCCATCCTCCGCCGAAAAACTTTCCACCAGGCGAGATGTCTCACCTGGTCATATCCGGTATTAGCTCCGGTTTCCCGGGGTTATCCCAGAGCGGAGGGCAGGTTGCCCACGTGTTACTCACCCGTTCGCCACTAGGACACCTCCCCGAAGGGAGGGCCTCGTTCGACTTGCATGTGTTAAGCACGCCGCCAGCGTTCGTCCTGAGCCAGGATCAAACTCTCCATTGATGTCTGTCAGGCGAGCCGATCGAAACGACCGGCCGCCAAACTCAACGGAGCCACGTGCGCTGGTGCACATCGTGGATCCTGGCGATTGATCAGATAAACGTTGTTTGCTGTTCGTCTGTCATCGCCAATGTGAACTCGCTGCCAAGCTCCGCCGAAACGGCGCCTGACGCGAATCAGTTGGCACTGACTTTTGGCACGCTGTTGAGTTCTCAAAGGACGGATGCGCACCGTCGGGGTCTTCCGACCCGTCTCGGGGCAACCTGACCACGCTATGTCGGCGAGGCCTCGATGTCAAAACCGGTCACGCTCGACTTCAGCGTGGGCCGGCCGTTGATAGTACGCCAGCGAGCGACCTTTTTCCACGTCGGAGCACCAACCAGCCGCCGGCCAACAGATCCGCGTCCTTCGGTGACTTCTCGCCGTCGCTCACCCGGGCGTTGTTGAGGTACGCACCCCCCTCCTCGACCGCTCGCCGCGCGGCCGACTTGCTCGGGCACAGGCCGGTCGCCACCAGCAGGTCGATCACGCTCGGCAGCGCCCCGGCGAGCTCGACGTGGGGGGCCTCCCTCAGCGCGGCGTCGAGGGTGCGCTCGTCGAGCGCGCTGAGCTCCCCTTGCCCGAACAGCGCCGCGCTGGCCGCAATCACCCGATCGGTCTCCGCTCGTCCGTGGACGAGCGTCGTGATCTCCTCGGCCAGCTTGCGTGCCGCCGCGCGGGCCTGGGGCCGTTCGGCGGTCTCCCGGTCGAGCGCCTCGATCTCCTCCCTCGTCAAGAAGGTGAAGTAGCGCAGGTAGCGCCCGACGTCGGCGTCGGCGACGTTCACGAAGTACTGGAAGAAGGCGTACGGTGAGGTCATCCGCGGGTCGAGCCACAAGCTGCCGCCGCCGGAGGACTTGCCGAACTTCACCCCGTTGGAGTCCGTGACCAGCGGAACGGTCAGCGCGTGGGCCGTCCCACGCTCGACCCGCCGGATCAGATCGAGACCGGCGGTGATGTTGCCCCACTGGTCGGTGGCGCCGATCTGCAGCTTGCAGCCGTGTCGTCGGTAGAGCTCGAGGTAGTCGTTGGACTGCAGCAGCATGTAGCTGAACTCGGTGAACGAGATCCCGTCGCCGCTGAGCCTGGCCGCCACCGAGTCCTTGCTGAGCATCACGTTGACCGAGAAGTGCTTTCCAACGTCGCGAAGGAAGTCGATCGCGCCCAGCGGAGCGGTCCAGTCGAGGTTGTTGACGAGCAGGGCGTCGCCGTCGAGGTCGACGAACCGTGCCAGCTGCGGGCGCAACCGCTCGGCGACGCGTGAGGCGATCTGGTCGGGGTCGCTGAGCGAGCGCTCGCTGTCCCGACCCGACGGGTCGCCGATCAACCCGGTCGCGCCGCCGGCCAGCACGATCGGGCGGTGCCCGGCGAGCTGGAACCGGCGCAGGGTCAGCAACGGCATGAGGTTGCCCGCGTGCAGGCTGTCCGCGGTCGGGTCGAAGCCGGCATAGAGCGTGACCGGCCCGTCGGCGAGATCCCTGCGGAGGGCGTCCACGTCGGTGGTCTGCGCGATCAGACCGCGCCATTCGAGCTCAGCGAGAATGTCGGCCGTCACCGCCGCATTCTCTCAGGCGCGGGTGCGGCGCCTCGGCACGTGCGTCCGGAATGCCGACACGGTCGGGTCGCCGTCGACCCAGAACCGGTACGGCCAGTCCGTGGCCACGGAGATGCCGATCCGCGGGCCGACCCGTACCGCCGCGTCCGGAACCGGCGTGCCGGCGCTCACCGTGATCGTGCTCGCGCGTGCGGTGACGTCCACGCCGTCGAGGCTGCGGTCGACCGTGAGCGCTTGGCAGATCCGGGCCGGACCCCGCGCCAGGTCGCGGTCCGAGCGGGCGGCGGGACGCCGCGCCCGAGCGATCTCGACGCCGGAGACGACGTGGCCGGCTCGCAGCAGCACCGCCTGGGCGGTGCCGACCGGTCCGCACACCAGGTTCATGCAGAAGTGCATGCCGTAGGTGAAGTACACGTACGCGTGCCCGGGCGGGCCGAACATCACCGCGTTGCGCGCGGTCTGCCCGCGGTAAGCGTGCGAGGCCGGGTCGTTGCCACCGTCATACGCCTCGACCTCGGTGAGCCGGATCGACACTCCGGCGGCGCTGACGACACAGCCGAGCAGGTCGCGAGCGACCTCGACGACAGGCCGGTCGTAGAACCGCCGCGGCAGGATCACGCCCCGGTGGCCCACTCCTGCTGCCTGAGCGCGAGGTCGCGCAGCTCGGCCAGCTGCTCAGCGACGCGAGCCGGCGCCGTGCCACCCCTGGCCGCCCGGGCGTCGAGCGCACCTTGCACCGAGAGGACGGTACGAACCTCCGGCGTCAGGACCGGGCTGATGGCCGCAAGCGTCTCGTCGGGCACGTCAGCAAGGTCCAGCCCCTTGCCATCGCAGTAGGCGACGAGCTCGCCGACGGCCTCGTGCGCGTCTCGGAACGCGACCCCGTTGCGGACCAGCAGCTCGGCGACGTCAGTGGCCAGCGCGAAGCCGTCGGCCGCCGTGGCGGCGAGTCGATCGACGTCGACGGTCATCGTCTCGACCATGCCGCTCATCGCCGGCAGGACGAGGAGCAGCGTGTCGACCGCGTCGAACACCGGTTCCTTGTCCTCCTGCAGATCCCGGTCATAGGCGAGCGGCAAGCCTTTGAGGACCGTGAGCAAGGCCGTCAGGTCACCGATGAGCCGCCCGGCCTTGCCGCGCGCAAGCTCGGCCACGTCGGGGTTCTTCTTCTGCGGCATGATCGAGGAACCGGTGCTGAAGGCGTCGTCGAGCTGCACCCATCGGAACTCGCTCGTGGCCCAGAGCACGACCTCCTCACCGAGCCGTGACAGGTGGACCCCGATCAGCGCGGCGCAGAAGAGGAACTCCGCGGCGAAGTCCCGGTCGCTGACCGCGTCCAGCGAGTTGGCCGCAGCACGCGCGAAGCCGAGCTCGGACGCGACCGCGTCCGGGTCGAGCGGCAACGACGACCCGGCGAGCGCTCCCGAGCCGAGCGGGCTGACCGACGTACGCCGATCCCAGTCCGTGAGCCGGTCGACATCGCGAACGAACGCCTGCACGTGGGCGAGCAGCTGGTGGGCGAAGACGATCGGCTGCGCGTGCTGCATGTGGGTGAGGCCGGGCGCGGGTGCATGGAGCGTCGCCTCCGCCTGGCCCATCAGCGCGTTCTCGAGCTCCACGACGCGCGCCACGATCTGACGCACGTGGTCGCGCAGGTACAGCCGAAGGTCCGTGGCGATCTGGTCGTTGCGGCTGCGGCCGGCCCGCAGCTTGCCGCCCAGCGCACCGATGTGCTCGAGCAGACCGCGCTCCAACGCGGTGTGCACGTCCTCGTCGTCGGCGCCGGGACGGAAGGTCCCGTCCTGGGCGTCCTTGTCGAGCGCGTCGAGGGCCGCGACGAGCTTGTCGACCTCGTCGTCGGTGAGCAGCCCGGCCCGGTGCAACACCCGCGCGTGCGCCCGCGAAGCGAGCAGGTCGTACGGCGCGAGCCGCCAGTCGAAGTGCACACTCATCGACAGCCGGGCGAGCGCCTCCGCCGGGCCACCGGCGAAGCGTCCGCCCCACAACCGGGTCGGCGGTGCGGTGTCAGTCATCTCAGCCGACCTCGTACGCCCGTCACCCGAGCCGCTGGTCGCGCTGCGCCGCGATCTTCGTCGGCAGACCCCAGAGCTCGACGAACCCCTTCGCGAGACGCTGGTCGAAGGTGTCCTCGG
>DASZRO010000024.1 GCA_035550055.1 Mycobacteriales bacterium
TACGTGCCGTGCCCAGTAGCGCCTGCGTAGCTGCCCGTCCCGCTGACCACGCGGTAGGTCCCGGTGTCATGCGCAGTAGCGGTACAGGTGGTGAGGTCGGCACGCCAATGGAAGGGCACCACTGCCTTGATGAGCAGGGTGCCTCCGGGCAGCGACACATGCACGGGCACGGCCCCCTTCGCCTCATCATCGGCGCGTGCGGTCCCCACACCGCGGATCGGTCCGGCCGCCTGAAACACGTCGACGAGATCTTTGTTGTTCAGGTTGCCGCTGTAGAGCGTGAAGTGCTCGGTCTGCGCGCCGCCGCTCGCAGCCGCAGTCGCAGTCGCAGTCGCGGCCAACGTCGCGCTGAGTCCGCTCGCGACCGCAGCCGCGGCCAGCGTCCACCCGAGTCGCCGATTGTGTCGAAGCTTCATAGTTGCCCTCCTGACGGTGCTTTGGGGCGCCGACGCTAGGCGGGGGTGAGGCGTCGACACATCACCCGCGACGCCGAACTTCGGTACGCCGCGGGAGCACTCAGCCGTCTGTCTCAAGAGCGATGTGCGAAGCCGATTCGGCCAGTTAGCGTTTTGCCGTGCCCGCCTCGTCGCTCGACAAGCTACGTGGGTGGCCCCTCGATGTCGCGATCTCGATCGTGGTCGCCGGCGCCGCCGTATCGGAGGTACTGAGCAACCACCTGATCTCCCCCAAGGCCGCCGCCCTCCCCTGCGAGCTCTTCACTGCGACCGTGCTCGCCGCGAGGCGGCGCTACCCACTGTCGACGGTCATCGCGGTGTCAGCGTCGGGTGCCGCGGAGGCGATTGGCGGCGTTCCGATCGACCAACCGTGGGTTCCGCTGGCCGCGATGATGATCGCGACTTACACGCTCGTGTCGCGCGCTCGGCTGGACCGCGCCGTCATCGGCTTGCTCTGCCTGGCGCTGGCCTTCGCCGTCCAGGTGATCGACCAGCACAAGGGCTTCGGCAACTTCGTATTCGGAGCCGCATTCGTACTCCCGATCTTTCTGATCGCGCGAACGATGCGAAAGCGCGAGGACCAAGCTGAGCTGGAGGCCCGTCAAAGCGAGGAGCTCGCAGTGGCAGCGGTCGAAGCGGAACGCCGCCGCATTGCGCGTGAGCTCCACGATGTGGTGTCGCACAGTGTCGGGGTGATGGTGCTGCAGGCAGGCGCCGCGCAGTCAGTCGTCGAGCGCGACCCCGCCAAGACCCGCGAGCTGCTCGAGTCGATCCGAGTCACCGGCCTAGCAGCCGTCAACGAGCTCGGGACTCTTCTGGCGCTGGTCCGAGCCGAGCCTTCGGACGAGCTCACCCCGGCGCCGCGGCTGGCTGACCTCGGCCCGCTCGTCGAGCGCATGCGCGAGGCCGGCCTCGCCGTCGACCTCGACATCGCCGGATTGAACCGTTCACTACCCGCCGCCCTGGAGCTGTCCGCGTACCGGATCGTCCAGGAAGGCCTCACCAACGCGCTGAAGTACGCGGCCGGCTCAGCTGTACACGTCGCGGTCTCATGCACCGAGCACAGTTTGGAGATCGACGTGACCGACTCCGGGCGGCGGGGACCCCGAGCTCGAAGCGGCAACCGCCAGGGGCTCGTCGGCGTCAGCGAACGGGTCGCGGTGTTCGGCGGCCATGTACACGCTGGACCGGCGGGCGACGGGTGGGCACTGCGCGCTTCGCTGCCGCTCTCGTCATGATCCGCGTTGTCATCGCCGACGACCAGGACGTCGTGCGTGCCGGGCTTCGGCTGATCCTCGAGGTTCACGACGACATCTGCGTCGTCGCCGAGGCGAACGACGGGTTGGTCGCAGTCGACCAGGTGCTCACCCACCAGCCAGACGTCGCCTTGCTCGACATTCGGATGCCCGGCATCGACGGCATCGAAGCGACCCGTCAGATCACGGCTGCGGGCGTCAAGTCCCGCGTTCTCATCCTGACGATGTACGGGCTCGAGGGCAACGTGTACGACGCGCTGCGCGCGGGAGCATCCGGCTTTCTGCTGAAGACCGACTCGCCGCAGCAGCTCGTCGACGGCGTACGCGTGATCGCGAGTGGTGACCAGATGCTTGCGCCCGCCGTGACCCGCGCGCTGGTGGAGCGGTTCGTCTCTGGGGCGCACCCAGATGCCACGGCCGAGTCGTTCGACCTCACCGACCGCGAGCTCGACGTGCTGCGGCTGGTCGCCAAAGGCCAGTCCAACGCCGAGATCGCGTCGGAGCTGTTGGTCAGCGAGGGCACCGTGAAGACTCACGTCGCGCGGATCCTCGCGAAGCTCGGGGTGCGGGACCGCACGCAAGCCGTCGTCCTTGCCTACGAGCGAGGGATCGTGCGGCCCGGCCAGGCGTGACCGAGTGCGACGTCAGACGGTCGCCTGCTGGGCCGCCTGCACGGCGAGTGCGCTCCGGTCGTCCGTGGTGTCAACCACCACCTGATCGCCGTCCCTGATCTCACCCGACAGCAGGCCCTTCGCGAGCTGATCACCGATCGCACTCTGGATCAGCCGGCGCAGTGGCCGGGCGCCGTAGACCGGGTCGAAGCCGGACAGCGCCAGCCACTCTCGCGCCGCGTCGGTGACGTCGAGGGTCAGCCGCCGGTCGGCAAGCCGCGCCGCGAGCCGGGCGACCTGGATGTCGACGATCGCGCCGAGCTGCTCGGTGCCCAACGAGTGGAACACCACGATGTCGTCGAGCCGGTTCAGGAACTCCGGCTTGAAGTGCGCCCGGGCAGCACCCAGCGCGGCTTCCCGCTTCGCGGCGTCGTCGAGCGCCGGATCGTTGATGAACGACGAGCCGATGTTCGACGTCAGCAGCAGGATGGCGTTGCGGAAGTCGACCGTACGTCCCTGGCCGTCGGTCAGCCGGCCGTCGTCGAGCACCTGTAGCAGCACGTCGAACACGTCCGGGTGCGCCTTCTCGACCTCGTCGAGCAACACGACGGTGTAGGGCCGCCGGCGCACCGCCTCGGTGAGCTGGCCGCCCTCGTCGTACCCGACGTAGCCGGGAGGCGCGCCGACCAGTCGGGCCACCGAGTGCTTCTCGGCGTACTCGCTCATGTCGATGCGGACCATCGCGCGCTCGTCGTCGAACAGGTACGACGCGAGCGCCTTCGCCAGCTCGGTCTTGCCGACACCGGTCGGGCCGAGGAACAGGAACGAACCGGTCGGGCGATCGGGGTCGGCGATGCCGGACCGCGCGCGGCGGACGGCGTCGGAGACCGCCTGCACCGCATCGTCCTGCCCGACCACACGAGCCTCGAGCGCGGACTCCATCCGCAGCAGCTTCTCGGTCTCACCTTCGAGCAGCCGCCCGGCCGGAATGCCGGTCCACGACGCGACCACCTCGGCGACGTCGTCGGGCCCGACCTCCTCCTTGACCATCGGCAGGACGGCGGCGTCCGCGGCTTGCTCTGCCGCCGCGGCGGACGCGAGCTCGGCCTCCGCCGCCGGGATCTCGCCGTAGAGCAATCGGCCCGCCGTCTCCAGGTCGCCGGCGCGCTGCGCCGACTCCGCCTGGGTGCGCAGCGCGTCGAGGCGCTGCTTCAAGTCACCGACCCGGTTGAGACCGGTCTTCTCCCGCTCCCATCGCGCGTTGAGCGCGGCGAGCTGCTCGTTCTTGTCGGCAAGCTCGGCGCGTAGCTTCTCGAGCCGCTCGCGCGAGGCGACGTCGTCCTCACGCTCGAGGGCCATCTCCTCCATGCGCAACCGGTCGACCGCGCGCTGGAGCTCGTCGATCTCCACCGGCCGCGAGTCGATCTCCATGCGTAGCCGCGACGCGGCCTCGTCGACGAGGTCGATCGCCTTGTCCGGCAGGAAGCGGGCGGTGATGTAACGGTTGGACAGCGTCGCCGCCGCGACCAGCGCCGCGTCGGTGATCTCCACCTTGTGATGCGCCTCGTAACGGCCCTTGAGTCCACGCAGGATCGCGATGGTGTCCTCGACGCTCGGCTCGCCGACCATGACGGGGGCGAAGCGCCGCTCGAGCGCCGGGTCCTTCTCGATCGACTCGCGGTACTCGTCGAGGGTCGTCGCGCCGATCAGCCGCAGCTCGCCACGAGCCAGCATCGGCTTGAGCATGTTGCCGGCGTCCATGGCGCCCTCGCCGGTCGCGCCGGCGCCGACGACGGTGTGCAGCTCGTCGATGAAGGTGACGACCTGTCCGTCGCTGTCCCTGATCTCGGCGAGGACGGCCTTGAGCCGCTCCTCGAACTCGCCGCGGTACTTCGCGCCCGCGACCATCGCCGCCAGGTCGAGCGACACCAGACGCTTGCCGCGCAACGACTCCGGCACGTCGCCGGCGACGATGCGCTGCGCCAGACCTTCGACGACAGCGGTCTTGCCGACGCCCGGCTCGCCGATGAGCACGGGATTGTTCTTGGTACGCCGGGACAGCACCTGGATCACCCGGCGGATCTCGGTGTCGCGACCGATGACCGGGTCGAGCTTCCCGTCACGGGCGGCCGCCGTCAGGTCTACGCCGTACTTCTCCAAGGTCTGGTAGGTGCCCTCGGGCTCGGGGCTGGTGACCCGCGCCGACCCGCGCACGACGCTGAACGCATCCTGCAGCTGCGACGCGGAGGGGAGCAGGTCCGCGACCGGCGCGCCGCCGGCGGAGGCCAGCCCGACGACGAGGTGCTCGGTCGAGACGTACTCGTCGCCGAGGGACTTCGCCAGGTCGGCCGCGGCGTTGACGACGGCGATCGCCGGTCGCGACAGGCCAGGAGCGGCCACCGTCGAGCCGGTGGCGGAAGGCAGCCGGTCGAGTGCCGCGGCGACCTCGGCGGCGATCTTCGTCGGGTCACCGCCGGCCGCCTCGATCAGCGGGCGCGGTACGCCGTCAGCCGGGCCGAGCAGCGCCGACAGCAGGTGCAGCGGCTCGACATGCGGGTGGCCGGCCGCGGCCGCGGCCCCGACCGCGTCGCTGAGCGCCTGCTGGCTTCGCGTGGTGAATCGGTAGCTGTCCATCACAGTCCATTTCGCGTGATCGTGGTGTTGTGGCCGCAACCGCCGGGCGAGTGGGTCGACAACGCCGCGATCGCGGGGTCAGCGGGGTGGTTGGGGGCGCCAGACGACCACGTCCGGCGGGGTGAACGGGACCAGGTCGCGGCGGTAGGAGCGGTGTACGGCCTGCTCCCGACGGGCGATCTCGCCGTGCAACGCCTCGACCTCGGCGAGCACCTCGGCCAGTCGCTGCTGCAGTGCGGAGACGTGTTGCTCGAGCTCGAGGATTCGCTTCACGCCCGCGAGGTTGATGCCCTCGTCCTGCGAGAGACGTTGGACCTCGCGCAACATCGCGATGTCACGCGCCGAGTAGCGCCGACCCCGGCCGCTGGTCCGGCCGGGGGAGACCAGCCCGATGCGGTCGTAGGTGCGCAGCGTCTGCGGGTGCATCCCAGCAAGCGTTGCGGCGACCGAGATCACGAACACGGGTGCGTCGTCCGCGACGTTTCCCGCGACGAAGCCGAAGTCGTCAGCCATGGTTCGCCTCCTCGTTTGCTGAGGTTGTCGCCGCGCCCGCCATCGACTCGAGGTGGGCGCGTGGGTTGTCGGGAACGGCCGCGGCGTACGCCTCGAGCGCGGCCTTAGCCTCGTCGCTGAGCTGAGCCGGTACGGCGACGTCGACCGTGACGAGCAGGTCACCCTTGGAACCGTCGCGGCGAGTGACACCTTTGCCGCGCACCCGCAGCACCCGGCCGCTGGCGGTGCCGGCGGGGATCTTCACCGTCACGGGTGGCCCGTCGAGGGTCGGCACCTTGACCGTGGTGCCGAGCGCGGCCTCCGGGAAGGTGACCGGGACGGTCAGCGTCAGGTTGTCGCCCTTGCGCCCGAACAGCTCGTGCGTGCCGACGTGGACCAAGACGATCAGGTCCCCGGCCGGGCCACCTCGTTCACCAGGCTCGCCCTTGCCCTTGAGCCGGATCTTCTTGCCGTCGGCGACCCCGGCCGGGATCCGAGCCCGCAGCGTGCGGGTCGTGATCGCTTCCCCGGTGCCGGAGCACGTCGGGCACGGGTCGTCGATCAGCAGCCCGCGGCCGCGGCACTCGCGGCACGGCTGACCGAGTACGGCGAAACCACCCTGGTTGGTCGACTCCATCCCGGTGCCGGAGCAGCGGGGGCAGACCCGGGTCGCCGTACCCGGCTTGGCGCCGGAGCCACGGCAAGTCGGACAGCTGTGCGGACCGGAGATCGTCAGCGGCAGCGTGACGCCGGCCGCGGCATCGGTGAACGACAGCGTGACCTCGGCCTCGACGTCGCCACCGCGACGCGGCGCGGCCGACCTGGCCCGGCCACCGCCGAACAGCCCCCCGAAGAGGTCGCCGAGCCCACCGGCGCCGCCCCCTGCGCCGCCGAAGAGGTCGCCCAGGTCGAACGTCGTCGCGCCGCCGGGCCCGGGTCGGCCGGCACCGGGCGGCATCCGAAAGCCGCCGTTCGCGAACAGCGCGCGGGCCTCGTCGTACTCCTTGCGCTTGGTCGCGTCGGAGAGAACGTCGTAGGCCTCGGAGATCTCCTTGAACTTCTCCTCCGCCTTCGCGTCGCCGGCGTTGGCGTCGGGGTGGTGGGTGCGCGCCAGCTTGCGGTAGGCCTTCTTGATGTCGGCCGCCGAGGCGTCCTTCGGGACGCCGAGCATGGCGTAGTAGTCCTTCTCGAAGTCACGAGAACTCATGCCGGCGTCCCTCCTTCCTCATCGTTGGTGGTGGTCGTCGATCACTCCGGCTGCGCGTCGGGTGCGGCCGGGGTGGCGGTGTCGGGCTCGAGTACGGCGACCCGCGCCGGGCGGAGCACTCGCTCGCCGACCCGGTAACCGGGCTGGTAGATCTCCGAGCACACCGGCTCGCTGACCTCACCGGACAGGCCGTGGGTGAGCGCCTCGTGGATGGTCGGGTCGAACGGCTCGCCGGCGTCGCCGAATCGGGACAACCCGAGCTTGGTCAACGTGGCGTCCAAGCCGTCGGCCACCAGCGCGAACCCGCCGGTGACCTCGCCGTGGGCACGAGCGCGGTCGAGGTCGTCGAGTACCGGGAGCAGGCCGATCATCACCGACGCGAGCGCGGCCTCACCGACCGCCTGCCGGTCGCGCTCGACGCGACGCCGGTAGTTGGCGTACTCCGCCTGCACCCGCTGGAGGTCAGCGGTGAGCTCGGCGGTCAGGTCGTCGCCACCGGCGGCCGGTGCCTCGGGTTCACCCGACGCGGCGGGCGCCGCCAGGTCCGGGATCTCGGCGCGACGCTCGCCCGTGGCGGGATCGAAGCGACGCTTGTCCCGGACGACGGGGGCCTCGCCCTCGCCGTCCGGGGCAGCGCTGAACTCTTCGCTCACTGGGATGACCCTGCCTCGGTGTCGCTGTCGTCGACGATCTCGGCGTCGACGACGTTGTCGTCGTCAGCGGCCGGGCCGGCCTGGCTCGACGCCCCCGCGGATGCCGCGGCGTTGGCGTCGTAGAGCGCCTGGCCCATCTTCTGGCTGATCGTCGCCAGCGCCTCCGACTTCGACTTGATCGCGTCGATGTCGTCCGCCTCCAGGGCGGTCCTGACCTCGGCGACCGCAGCGGTGACCTCGTTCTTCACGTCGTCGGCGACCTTGTCGGCGTTGTCGGTGAGGAACTTCTCGGTCGTGTAGACCAAGCCCTCGGCCTGGTTGCGGACCTCCGCCGACTCGCGACGCTTGCGGTCCTCCTCGGCGTACTGCTCGGCCTCGCGCATCATCCGGTCGATGTCTTCCTTCGGCAGCGCCGAACCGCCGGTGATGGTCATGGACTGCTCCTTGCCGGTGCCCAGGTCCTTGGCGCCGACGTGCACGATGCCGTTTGCGTCGATGTCGAAGGTGACCTCGATCTGCGGGACGCCGCGCGGTGCGGGCGGCAGGCCCGTCAGCTCGAAGTTGCCGAGCGACTTGTTGTACGACGCGATCTCGCGCTCGCCCTGGAACACCTGGATCAGCACCGACGGCTGGTTGTCGTCAGCCGTCGTGAAGATCTCGCTGCGCTTGGTCGGGATCGTGGTGTTGCGCTCGATGAGCTTGGTCATGATCCCGCCCTTGGTCTCGATGCCGAGCGAGAGCGGAGTGACGTCGAGCAGCAGGATGTCCTTGACCTCGCCCTTGAGCACGCCGGCCTGCAGGGCGGCGCCGACGGCGACGACCTCGTCCGGGTTCACGCCCTTGTTCGGCTCGCGACCGCCGGTCAGCTCCTTGACCACGTCGACCACCGCGGGCATCCGGGTCGAGCCGCCGACGAGCACCACGTGATGGATGTCACCGACGTTGACACCCGCGTCGCGGATCGCCTGCTGGAACGGGCCCTTGGTCCGCTCGAGCAGGTCGGCGGTCATCCGCTGGAACTCGGTGCGGGAGAGCTTCTCGTCCAGGTGCAGCGGGCCGGCGTCGCTGGCGGTGATGTAGGGCAGGTTGATCGTGGCTTCGGAGGAGCTGGACAGCTCGATCTTCGCCTTCTCCGCGGCTTCGCGCAGGCGCTGCATCGCCATCTTGTCCACGGACAGGTCGATGTTGTGCCCGGCCTTGAACCGCTCGACCAGCCAGTCGACGATCTTCTGGTCCCAGTCGTCACCACCGAGGTGGTTGTCGCCGCTGGTGGCCTTCACCTCGATGACGCCGTCACCGATCTCGAGCAGCGAGACGTCGAAGGTGCCGCCACCGAGGTCGAAGACGAGGATCGTCTGGTCGGCTTCCTTGTCCAGACCGTAGGCGAGAGCGGCCGCCGTCGGCTCGTTGATGATTCGCAGCACCTCGAGGCCGGCGATCTGGCCGGCTTCCTTCGTGGCCTGCCGTTGAGCGTCGGAGAAGTACGCCGGAACCGTGATCACCGCGTCGGTGACCGGCTCGCCGAGGTAGGCCTCCGCGTCGCGCTTGAGCTTGGACAGGATGAACGCCGAGATCTGCTGCGGCGTCTGGCTCTTGCCGTCGATGTCGATGGTCCAGTCGGTGCCGATGTGGCGCTTGACCGAACGGATCGTGCGGTCGGGGTTGGTGACCGCCTGCCGCTTGGCGACCTCGCCGACCAGGACCTCGCCGTTCTTGGCGAACGCCACGACGCTCGGCGTCGTCCGCGAGCCCTCGGCGTTGGCGATGACGTTGGGCTCCCCGCCCTCGAGGACGGTGACGACGCTGTTCGTCGTACCGAGGTCGATGCCGACCGCTCGTCCCATGTGCGTGCTCCTTCTTCCGTGCCCTCTGGGCTGCGTCCGTCTCAGGTTGAGCCGGTCTCGCTCAGGTTAACCGTGAGGAGGGGCGTTGTCATTCCGGATTGAGCGGATTCGGCTCAACTTTTTTCTGGACGCAGGCTGAATGCCCCTTGCGACCCGCATTCATGCAGGTCAGCAGGGGTGACTCCGCTGGCAGCGGGGTCGGAGCCCTACGCGGCGAGGTTCTCGCGCAGGTCGTCCGGCGTCACGACGATGTCCGGGGAGTAGGTGATCGCCCCGATCCCGAAGCCGCGCTGGTTGACCGGGTCGGCGATGAACTCCCGCGACGGGTAGCGGTCACGCACCAGCCGCCACATGACGGGGACCCCGCCGGCGTAGGCGTTGTTGACCTCGCCGAGCTCACGGCCGTCGGTCTGGATGTCGTGGAAGGCGATGATCCCGCCCGGACGCACCAGGTGGCGGTAGGTCAGGAAGTCCGAGCGCACGCCTTCGAAGCTGTGGTCGCCGTCGATGAACAGCAGGTCGAGCAGCTCACCACCGAGCAGGCGTTCGACCGCCGCGAGGGTCTTCGGGTCGGTCGTGGAGCCGTTCAGGTAGCTCAGCCGCTGGCCGGCCGGCGCCAGCAGACGCAACGGGCCCCGGTTGCAGACGTGCAGGTCGACGCCGATCACCTGCTCGGCGGGCAGCACCTGCGACATGATCAGGTTGTTGCCGCCGTACTGCGTGCCGAGCTCGCAGACCCGCCGCGGCGCACTCTGCGCGGCGTACTCGAAGAAGCCCACCGCTTCCACGTCGCGCTGGACCGCACCCGGCGGCAGATGGCGCCGCCCGAAGTCCAGCCAGTCCTGCACGCTCACGCACTTCGTGGCGTCGGCCCGCATCCGGCGGCGACGCTGCGGATCGAGCGTCAGCCGCAGTCCGGCGACCGCGTCGATGACCGCGGGCGGCAAGGTGTGCCTCAACCGTCCGGCGACCCGCGCAGAGAGCCCGCCCATCGCGCGCGAATCTAACAGTGGATGGCCCTGCGGCGTACCGTTTGCGGTGTGTTGGGACGCCTCCAGGACAGGCGCGGCGAGCCCGCTCTACGGACCCGGGCGACGGCCGCGCTGGTGATCGTCGGGCTGATCGTGCTGACCGCGCCCCTGGTTGTGATCCCGGTGATCGGGTGGGTCACCCACCAGTTGCTCTAGCCAGGCCCGCCAGATCGATCCGGCAGATAAGTAAAGTGCGCAGGTGACTGTTCGCCTGATTGCCGGCATCGCCGTCTCGCTCATCGCCTTCGCCGTCGCGCTCTATCGGATGCAATGGCTGGGCCGACTCGTGCTCGCCGGCGCCCCGATCCCGCCCGAGCGCAAGCCCAACGTCCTCGGCGCGGTGAAGGCTCAGCTGACGGACGTCCTCGCTCAGCGCAAGCTGTTCAAGGTCAAGGGGTCGGGCACCGCCCACGCCTTCACCTTCTGGGGCTTCACGGTGCTGTTCCTCACGATCATCGAGGCGTACGGCTCGCTGTTCCAGCGCGACTTCGCGATCCCGTACATCGGCAGGAGCCGGGCGTTGGGCCTCATCGAGGACATCTTCGCCGTCGCGGTCACGCTTGCGATCATCGTCTTCACCTGCATCCGGCTGGCGCGCTCGCCGAAGCGGATCGGGCGCAAGTCACGCTTCTACGGCTCGCACGTCGACCAGGCCTACCTGGTGCTCGGGCTGATCTTCCTGGTCATGGCGACGCTGGTCCTCTACCGCGGCGCGCAGCTGTCCAACGGCTACTTCCCGTACCAGCACGACGGGTGGTGGCCGTTCGCCTCGAAGGCGGTCAGCTACATCGTGCCGAACGGCATCGCCTTCGAGTCGGCCTTCATCGTCGCCCAGATCGCCGTGGTGGTCGGCTTCCTGGTGTTCCTGCTCTACGGCAAGCACATGCACATCGTCACTGCGCCGCTCAACGCGTCCCTCAAGCGTCACCCGAAGGGGCTCGGCGCGCTCGGTACGACGCCCGATCTCGAGAAGCTGATGGAGGACGAGAACGCGGTCCTGGGCGTCGGCCAGGTCGAGCAGTTCCACCAGCAGCAGCTGCTGCAGACGCTGGCGTGCACCGAGTGCGGCCGCTGCCAGGACAAGTGCCCGGCGTGGAACACCGGCAAGCCGCTCAACCCGAAGCTGGTCATCACCGGCATCCGCGACGCGCTGTTCGCCGAGGCGCCGAGGCTGCTCGGCGGTGACAGCGAGGCCGAGCCGAAGATGCTCGTCCCGGACATCATCGACCCCGACGTGCTGTGGAGCTGCACCACCTGCGGCGCCTGCGTCGAGGAGTGCCCGGTCGACATCGAGCACGTCGACGCCATCGTCGACATGCGCCGCTACCAGGTGCTGATGGAGTCCTCGTTCCCGAGCGAGGCCGGCACGATGCTGCGCAACATCGAGAACCAGGGCAACCCGTGGGGGCTGCGCGCGGACATGCGCGCGGAGTGGCTCGACGGCATCGACTTCGAGATCCCGATCGTCGAGGACACCATCCCCGACGACGTCGAGTGGCTCTACTGGGTCGGTTGCGCGGGCTCGCTCGACGACCGTGCTCGCCGCTCCACCCAGGCCATCGCCAAGGTGTTCCACGCCGCCGGGGTGAAGTTCGCGATCCTCGGCCCGCAGGAAGCCTGCACCGGCGACCCGGCGCGGCGCATGGGCAACGAGTACCTGTTCCAGGAGATGGCCAAGGCCAACATCGAGATCCTCGACGGCGTCGGGGCGAAGAAGATCGTCGCGTCCTGCCCGCACTGCTTCAACACGATCGGCAACGAGTACCCGTCACTGGGCGGCAACTACGAGGTCGTGCACCACTCGCAGCTGCTCGGCCGGCTGGTCGCCGAAGGCAAGCTGGCGCCGCAGGACCCGATCGTCGCGAAGCTGACCTACCACGACCCGTGCTACCTCGGCCGCCACAACAACGTGATGGACGCGCCGCGCACCGTGCTCGACGCCGTACCGGGCCTGGAGCGGGTCGAGATGCACCGCCACGGCAAGCGCGGCTTCTGCTGCGGGGCCGGCGGCGCGCGGATGTGGATGGAGGAGCGGATCGGCACCCGGGTCAACGTCGAGCGCACCGAGGAGGCGATCGACACCGGCGCCGACATCATCGCCACGTCGTGCCCCTACTGCCTGATCATGCTCGACGACGCGGTGAACGGGAAGCGCGCCGAGGGCATGGCGAAGCAGGTGCGCGTCATCGACATCGCCCAGGTGATCGGTGACTCGATCGGGCTGCGCAAGCTGCAGCCGGCGATGGCCGGCGCACCGGCCGCCGAAGCCGAAGCCGAAGCCGACACCGCTTCCGCGGAAGCGGGTGCACCGACTGACCCCACCGCGTCCGCACCAACTCCGGCTCAGCCGCTCGAGGAGTCGACGTCCAACGCGCAGACCCCGCCGGTCGACCCGTCCGGCCCGACGCCCGACGAGCACGAAGGCCCCATCGAGTAGTCGGCCCACCACCCCCCCGTCGAGCCCTACGTATTTGGTCTTTCAGGGGGGTCTGAGAGACCAACAACGTTGGGCTCGGCGAGGGTGAGGTTGCCGCGGCGGAAGTTGATGCTCGAGCGTGACGGTGTCGGGCCGCGCTGCCCCTGGTAGCGCGAGCCGTAGATCGACGAACCGTACGGGTGCTCGGCGGGCGAGGTGAGCCGGAAAACGCACACCTGGCCGATCTTCATGCCCGGCCAGAGCTTGATCGGCAGTGTCGCGACGTTGGACAGCTCGAGGGTGACGTGCCCGGAGAACCCCGGGTCGATGAAGCCGGCCGTCGAGTGGGTGAGCAGCCCCAGCCGGCCCAGCGAGCTCTTCCCCTCGAGTCGCGCCGCCAGGTCGTCGGCGAGGCTGACGACCTCGTACGTCGAGCCGAGCACGAACTCGCCCGGGTGCAGGATGAACGGCTCGTCGACACCCACCTCCACCAACCGGGTCAGGTCCTCCTGCTCCTCGGCGGGGTCGATGTGCGGGTAGCGGTGGTTCTCGAACACCCGGAAGAGCCGGTCCAGCCGGACGTCGATGCTCGAAGGCTGGACGAGAGTCTCGTCGTACGGGTCGATCCCGAGTCGCCCCGCAGCAACCTCAGCCTTGATGTCCCGGTCGGAGAGAAGCACGCGCAGAACATATCGGCCCGGCTATCCTCGGCACGTTCGCCAGCCCGCAGGGCCGGCGGTCGCGGGCGTAGTTCAATGGCAGAACATCAGCTTCCCAAGCTGACAGTGCGGGTTCGATTCCCGTCGCCCGCTCTCCTCGGCGAGGCCAGCCGTGCCCGGGCAGCTAGTTGATGCTGAAGCCGAAGTCGATCGTCAGGTCCTGACCGTTGATGCCGCCATTGCTGAGCAGGAAGTCAGTGGCGTCCGCGATCTCGGCCATGGTCACCAGTCGACCAAGCGGGGTCCGTGGGATCGCGGGATGGTCGGGCATCGCCGCCCATTTCGGGCTGTCGCCGACCACCCCTGGGTGCAGCGCGTTGACCCGGTGCGGCGCGATCTCGACCGCCAGCGTTCGGGCGAGCGCGGAGATGCCGCCGTTGTGCGTCGTGACGATCGTCGACCCCGGATAGGGACGGTCTTTCGCAACGCCACCGAACAGTACGACGCAGGCGCCGGCAGCCATCCGCGGGTGAAGAAGCCTCACGACCTCGGGATACCCGACGAGCTTGGTCACGACCGCAGCAGTTGCCTCCTCGACGTCGAACTCGCGCAGCGTGTTGGGGAACTGCGAGATCGCCGTCAGCACGAGGTGGTCGACCGCCGTGATCGACGCGAGCTGCGACTCCAGGCCGCTCGGCTTGCTGAGATCGACCGCAATGCCGGTGACGTTGCCCTCGATCTCTTCAGCGACCGCGACCGCCCGGCCGACATCTCTGCTGGTGATCACAACGTCATCGCCCCGCGACGCGAACCGGGTCGCGATGAAGCGGCCGAGTCCCGCACTGCCACCGATCACGATCGAGTTGGCCACAACCGAGTCCCTATGCGCCGTGCTCGGCGAGGACGTCGAGGTCGATGAACTCCGGCGGCCCGTCCAAGGCGTCCATCAAACCCTTGCGGACCTCGACCAGACCAGCCTGGCGGCGCGGGTCGGCCTCCCGGACACGGGCCGCCTCCTCACTGTCGAACGTCGCGATGACGTAGACCACGTCCGGATCCTGCTGAGACCGGGTGACGACTTCGCTGATCAGACCCGAGCCTGGTTGTTCGATCTCCATGAGCTTGTCCATCAACCCGACGAAGTCAGCCTCCTTGCCCGCTTTGAGGCGGCCTTTGATGATCTGGATCCACATGGCGACTCCCCGATGTCGGCTGACCTTTACGCCGTGTTTGGTGGCAGGCCTCATGCAACCACGGCGGACGGCGCGATCCGTCGGCGCGACGGCTGGCGATCGGGCGCCCCTTCGACTGACAATCAGCGAATGGCACAGCCGCGAACCGCGACGCCGCCCGCCGAGTTCGACACCTATCAACTGGTGATCCTTCGCCGGCCGGCGCAGCCACCCGAGTACGACGACGACACGACGAACCTTCTCTTCTCCCAGCACCTCGGCCACCTCGCAGACATGCGGGACGCCGGGCATCTCCTGGCCGCTGGACCGTTGAGCGACCAACCGGACGATGCGCTGCGCGGGATCTGCCTCTTCCGGACCGGATCGGTCGAGAAGGCGCGCGAGCTCGCAGTCCAGGACCCAGCGGTGCAGGCCGGGCTGTTCGTGGTCGACGTGATGACATGGCGTACGCCGAAGGGCGAGATCCCGTTCGGCGGCTGACCGAGCGCCGCTTCGACGGCGGGCACCGATCCGGGGGGACAACGATGCACTACAACCGCGGCAACCGTTACACCGTCGTCGTAGCAGCGCTGGCGACGATCGCGTCGTTCGCGTCGAGTGCGCCGGCCCACGGATCGGGCGCGCTCAGCATCGGTGCTCCGCATCAGGTCGGTTACACCGGAACCAACGCGCTGGCGATCAGCTGCCCTCGGGGCATCCCGGTCTCCGCCAGCGTCTGCGCGGTCCTCATCGACGTGACGGCGCATCCTCGCTACCCGTCGCTCTCACTCGTACGCCGCGGGGTGCCGAGCGCGCCGCAAGAGCTGGCGCGAGACGCCGACCGTGTCGTATGCGCCTCCGCGACCGTGTGCGGGGTCTATGCGACTCCGGCGGCGGCGTCAGGTGGGAGCAACACGATCGAGTGGCTCCGCAACGGCACGCCCCGCTCGACCACCACGATCGATGGGATCAAGTTCGTCACCGACGTCGAGTGCCCAACCGCGAGTCGGTGCGTCGCGATCGGCGAGGCGCTTCAGCAGATCACCGCCACGACCTACAACTTCCACGCTCGGCTCGCGTTCGTCTCACCGCGCACGAATACGGCGACGGCCGAACCCATCCCGGCGGTCAACGAGGTGGCCGACCTCTCCTGCGGCTCGCCGACCAGCTGCTACGCGACCGGCAGCAAGCACGGACCGGTCACGGTCCAGGGTGACGCCCGAAGCGAGTTCGTCCCCGCCGGTGCCGTCGACGGCGGCGAGCGCATCGTCCACGTCACCGGGTCCAAGGTCACCGTCGCCCCCGTCACCGAGCCGCGCCTCGGCCGGATCGCCTGCGGGGACGCGACGCATTGCATCGCCACCTCCTACACCGGGGACTTCGCATCAGGCTCCGGCTGGAACCTGCTCGCGGTGACCGACGGCAAGGTGGACGACGTCATCCGGTCCACGCAGACCCTCGACTTCGCGTGCTGGAACGCGACCGACTGTCTGGGTGTGGTCGGCCTCGACCACTCCAACGACGCCGACCCCGACCAGACCGCCTACGTCGCAGCGCTCGACGCAGGACAGCCCGGCGCGACGAGCAACCTGCCCGGCTACGACTTCAGTGGCGAGCTCCTGACGCCACAGGTCGCCTGCCCGACCGCGGGGATGTGTCTGATCGAGGCGGCGAGAACATCAGCCGCGAGGGCCGGCGAGGAGATCGACACCATGGTCGTCGCCACCTCTTGAGCCGCCTCGGCGGTCAGCTCACCACTGCGCCGGATGGATGTACGTCGCAGCGGGTCGCCCCAACCACTGAGTGACCCGCATCGCGAGATCCATGTCGGCCAGCCGAGCGGTACGCAGATTGGTCAGCCGGCTCGGCGTACAACCGATGACCTGGCCGAGGCCCACCCAGGTCAGACCTTCCTCGACCCGCCGCCGGTTGAGATCCGCGTGCAGCTCGTCGAGGCTCCAGCGAAGCCGGCGGTCAGGACCTGCCTTCGGCAGCCTGCTCGTGCCGACGTCGACCACCGGCCCGGTCAGGAACTCCTCCGGGACGCGGTCGATCCAGCGCAGCACGAACATCGCGTACTGACACGAGATGTCACCCCGCTGCCCGAACCGTGGCACCGCCCCTGGGCACAGCGGGCTGTCTCCCCGCCGGGCGTTGAGCTCCGACGACTGCTGCCACAGCACCGCGGCGAGCTGGTTCCAGTCCAGCCCCGCCGCGCGGCGTTGCTCGTTGAGCGCGTCGAAGAGCGCGGAGCAGTCGAACGCCGGAAGCGCGTGCACGCACTCAGTATTCGCCGCCGTCAACTCGCGCAGTGCCTCGCCAACACGATCGTCGTCGGGGTGCTCGTGCGAATCGTGCAGCCGTTGCTCGTGGTGATCGTCACGTCGGACCCGGCGTCGCTGATCGAGAGCCGGTGCAACGTGCGGCTGAACTGCACGACCTTCGTCGGCGGCGCGGCGAACCGGTAGCCGACGTCCCACAGCTGACCGCTCGTAGCGACGGTGTCGTTGGTCCACGACTGCGGATCGGTGATCACCGGCGCGAAGGGGTTCCACTTGACGAGCGAGTCGACCTCGCCGAGGAAGTCAGGGATGTCGTGGCCGCCGGTGTGCGGCTGATAGGTGATGTCGACTCCCGCCTCGACCGCGGCCTTGTGGAAACGCTGGCTCATCGGGTAGATGACGATTCCCTCTTCTTCCGAGCCCGGTGTGTTGTACGCCGCGACCGGGCTCGGCGCGCCGTTGCCGGTGCTTTCGAACACGCGGGTCTGGCGCAGGTTCATCACGAGCTTTGCCGGGTTGTGCCCGGACATGTAGAAGCCGTACGGGCGGCCGTCGACGGGGAACAGCTGGTAGTCGCCCTTGAGCGGAGCGAAGGAGAGCACGCCTTCGGCCGCGTCGGGGATCGGGGCGTAGTACTGCGGGTCGACAAAGCCGGACAGGGTCGCCACCGACCCGAAGAAGCCAGGCAGCCGACCGCCGAGATACGTCGCACCGAAGCCGCCCATCGAGATGCCCACCAGCGCGTGGTAGCGCCGCTGCGGCAGGATCCGGTAGTCGTGCAGGATCGTCGGCAGCACGGTGTCGAGCTCGTAGCTCTCCCATGACGGCCCGCCGCGGCGGCCGTGGTTCCACCAGTCCGTGTACCAGCCGCTCGCCCCCTCCGGCATCACGACGATCGGCTTCGGGTTCAGCGTCTCGAACGGCAGCTCCAGCTTCCACTGCGCCCACCACGCGTAGTCGCAGTTCAATCCGTTGAGGGCGACGACCAACGGATACCGCTTCGCCGGGTCGTATCCCGCCGGCAGCAACACGTTCGCGCGAGGCGCGCCGGCGTACGGCAGCCACTGGGAGCCGATCTCCCCGTGCGGAGCCGGGATCGTCATCGTGATCAGCCGCGGCTGCGCCGCGGGTGGAGTCTTCGCAAGAGCGCTCCCGGTCGCGCCGGCGAGGGTTGAGCCGAGGAGAACCGTCGAGACGAGCAGCGCACGGGCCTTGGTACGTCGCATGTAGTGGTCTTCGCGACGAACGAGGCCCACCCTGCCTGCGCCGGGGTCGAGCTGCTCCCGTGCGTATGTTGAAAGTCATGGACGCGAACGCGATCTACGCCGCCGCAGCCGTCAATCGCCGGGCCATGGCTGACCTGCTCGAGACGCTCACCCCCGACCAGCTCACCAGCCCCAGCCTCTGTGGCGAGTGGGACGTCCAGACCGTCGGTGCCCACCTCGCCAGCGCGATCACCACGAGCGTTCCGCACGTCCTGGTCGAGCTGGTCCGCAACCGCGGCAACTTCGACCGCACCAACTCGGCGGTCGCCGTGAAGGAGGCGCGCAACGGCATCACCGCGACGATCGCGAAAATCCGGGCGAACGCCGAGAGCCGTTTCACGCCTCCGGTGACCGGTCCCCGCGCGCCGTTGACCGACGCGATCATCCATCTCGGCGACATCACTCGCCCCCTCGGCCTGCCCCACGACGCGCCCGACGACCACGTCCGCACCGCGCTGGAGTTCCTGACCGACGGCCGTCCGATCGGGTTCGTCAAGCGGGGCACGCTGTCCGGACTGCAGCTGTACGCCGACGATCTCGACCTGACGATCGGTGCCGGCGCACAGGTGCGCGGTCGCGGCATCGACATCGCGATGGCGGTCTGCGGCAGGGCGGCCGCGCTCCCCACGCTGGACGGGCCGGGGGTCGAGCTGCTGCGCACCCGGATCAGCTGAGCCACTGACCCGCCGGGTAGGATTGGTTGCGCTAGCAAACTAATCGGGCCCACTCACTCGGAGTCAGCTCCGCCGTACGTTCGGACCTTCACCCACCCGTGACCACCACCGCCGAGCCGGCCCGCGTCGTAGCGCTTCCCACGATCGACACCCCGCTGTCGAAGAAGCAGTGGTTCATCCTCGGCGTCCTGTGTTTCACGGTGCTGCTGATCAGCCTCGACCAGACGGTGCTCAACGTCGCGCTGCCGACGCTGGTGAAGGACCTTCACCCGTCGAACAGCGGCCTGGAGTGGATCGTCGACAGCTACACGCTGATCCAGGCGGTGCTGGCGCTGCTCAGCGGACGGCTCGGCGACCGGTTCGGCCACCGGCGGATGTTCGTCGTCGGCAGCGCGACGTTCGGCGTCGGTTCGCTGGGCTGCGCACTGGTGCACTCGACGTGGCCGCTGGTTGCGATGCGCGTGCTCACCGGGCTGGGGGCAGTCGCCCTCATGCCCGCCACGCTGTCGATCATCGTTGCGACTTTCGAAGGGCACCACCGGGTCCGCGCCATCGGCATCTGGGCGGGCATCGGCGGCGTCGGCGGCGCGGCGGGTCCGCTCGTCGGCGGCCTACTGCTCCAGCACTTCTGGTGGGGCTCGGTGTTCCTGATCAACGTGCCGATCGCGGCCATTGCGGTGATCGGCGGGCTGATCGCGATCAAGGAGAAGCGCGAGGCCGACCCGGCGCCCGTCGACACCCTCGGCGTCCTGCTGTCGGCTCTCGGGCTGTCCGCGCTCACCGCCGCCGTCATCTTCGCCCCCACCGACCGCTGGGGGTCCCGCACCGTGCTGAGCCTCATCGCCGCGTCGCTCGTGCTGCTGATCGCCTTCTATCGATGGGACAGCCACCGCCCAGAGGCGCTGATCGACTTCGGGTTGTTCCGCAACGCCGGCTTCTCCAGCGGCATCGGGGCGGTGACCGCCATGTTCTTCGCGATGTTCGGCGTCAGCTTCCTGCTCAGTCAGTACGTGCAGTTCGTACGAGGCGCATCCGTCTTCGGGGTGGGCATCCGGTTCCTGCCGTTGGCTCTCGGCTCGATGATCGGCAGCAACCTCTCGCCACGCCTGATGCACCGGTTCGGGATCAAGCCGACGTTGCTGTCCGGCATGACGCTCGTCGTCGCGGGGCTGGCAACCTTGACCGCCCTCGACGTCGGCACCGGCTACCTGCTCAACGGCGTGGCCTTCGGCTGCGTCGGCTTCGGGATGGGGTTGGCGATCGCCCCCGCCTCCAACGCAGTGGTCAGCGTGCTTCCCGCCGACAAGGTCGGGATCGGGTCGGGCCTACGAACGATGTTGCAGTGGCTCGGCGGCGCGTTCGGTGTCGCGATCGTCGGCAGCATCGCGACCTCGCACTATCGCGGCCACGTGGATGCGGCGTACGCCACCACCCTGCGCGGCGTTCCGAAAGGTCAGCGCGGGGCGGTCAGCGAGCAGATCGGCCACGCGGCGATCGTGGCCCGGCAGCTGCCGAAGCAGCTCGCCGAGAAGGTCACCTCCGTGACCGACCACGCCTTCGTCGGCGGCATGCACCTGTCGTCCCTGGTCGGACTGGTGGTGACCTTCCTCGCGGTGATCGGCGTGGCGGTCTTCATGCCGAACGACATCGACATCGACGAGGAAGAGGCCAAGCTCGCCTCGACCGGCTAGCCCTGCGACACCGCGCTCATGCCCTTGCGACAGGATCGACCGGTGACCTCGACGCGGACCACGCGGGTGTGGCTGGCCGTGGCCGGTAGCGCTGTCGTCGCGGCAGCGGTCGTGATCCCGATAGTCCTCACCCACGGCGGGAACGATGGCAGCTACACCGGCGGCCCCCGGCCGGTGACGGCGGCCGAGGCGGAGCGGCTCGCCACCATGCGGGTCACGAACTTCGAGGCGGTCGGTGTCGCGTTCCACGCGAACGTCGCCGCGGCGCAGGGCAGCGTCACCGTCAACGGCGACGTGGACTTCCACACGTTGACCGGGTACGGCGAGGTGTCGAGCAAGAACGCCGCGTCGTACACGATCGAATGGAACCCCAGCCGGCTGATCGCCTGGCGCAGCTCCGGCAGGCCGACCGCCGCGCCTGCGGCGCTCCCGGTGACTCCGCCGCGCGAGCGAGCGCTCTCGCCGTCGACGTCAGGCGTGGACACCGTGCTCGCGCTGCTGCTCGGACTCGGCGAAAGCCGCCCGGACGACGCCGGGCAGGTCCGCCAGGACGGTGCGCGGTGGCTGCGGACCGCGACGCTCGACGGCGAGACCGTCGACGTCATGCAGGGCCCGTCTGCGAAAGGTGCCGGTCACGGCTCGGACACCTCGCTGGACTTCTGGGTGGACCGCACCGGTCACCTGCTGCGGGTCGACGCGTATCTGTCCGGCGTCACCACGCCGAGCGAGATCGATCTCGACCCGAACGGCTACACCGGGGTGCCGACGTCGGCGTACCTGACCGCCGACAGCTCTAGCTGACCGACGCCGTCAGCGGGACCGGCCTCGCCAGGCTCCAGCTGAACGTCTCCGGGAAGTCCGCGAGCTCGACCGGCGTCGCGACCTCGGCGACCGTCATCCCGCCGGCGTCGGCGGCGGTGCGCAGCGCATCGCGGTCGAAGTCCCACAGCCGCATCGCGTTGCCGCCGAGCATTGCGCGTACGTCGGGCTCCGGCATGCCTGCAAAGACGTGCCGCACCACCTCGCGGTGCACCGGCACGGCGCCTTCCAGGTGCGGGTAGTCGGCACCCCACATCAGCTTGTCGACCCCGACCTCGTCGCGCATCTCGGCCTCGTAGCGCTTCATCAGCGAGCCCGCGAGATGCACGTGCTTAGCGACGTACTCGGCTGGGCGCAGCTTCAGGTACGACCGCACGGGCGCGCCGCCGTGAGTGTCGAAGAAGGACTCCATGTCCCGGACCAGCGACGGCAACCACTGCACGCCGTTCTCCGCCATGACGACCTGCAGCTTCGGGTGCCGGTCGAAGACGCCACCGAAGATCATGAACCACAACGAACGCCTCGTGAACACGAAGACCTCGAACAGGCCCAGCATGCCGCTGTGCTCGTCGTCGTAGAGGTACTTCGAGTCGGTGGCGGTGCCCGACGCGCCGGTGTGGAAGTTCAAGACGATGCCGAGGTCCTCGCACGCCGACCAGAACGGATCGAAGTACGACGCGGCGTAGCCCGGGAGCTTCGCGCGAACCGACATCGCCGGCATCATGACGCCGCCGAAGATGCCGTTGTCCCTGGCCCACGCGAGCTCCTCGATCGCGCGGTCGATGTCGTGCAGATCGATCGGGAGCACCCCGGCGCGGCGGCCCTTCGCCGCGTTGCAGAAGTCCGCGAGCCAGCGGTTGTAGCCGTGCAGCGCCGGCCAGACGACGTCGAGACCGTCGGCGGTGGCCGAGCCGAGATACATCGCCGGTGAGATCCCGCCGGTCAGGACCGGACCCGGGTAGGACACCTCGCCCTGGATGCCTTGCTCCTCGAGGACGGCGAGTCGCCGACCGTCCCGGTCGCCGGCGAACACCCAGTCGGTGCTGTAGCGCTCGATCCAGGTCGCGGCCGCTGCGATGTCGACTCCCATCCCGGCCAGCCGGCGGGCAGCGGTCGCGCGGACCGGATCGGGATCGTCGACCGGACCCGGGTCGTGACCGCCGAGCATGCTCATCGCCGTGGACGAGAGGTCACCGAAGGCAGCCACCGCCTCGCGATGACCCGGGTCGACGTAGGACAGGAACTGGTCGAGGTCGTCCGGAGCGGCGTGCGCGTCAGCGGACACCACGACGTAGGGCTTGCCCGTGTCCGGCCCCTCGATCATGTGGGCAGCGTAAGGCGCAGCCGCGCCCGCCGCGACCGACCTCAGCCGGCTTCGACGACCGCCTTGATCCGTTCGAGCGTGGTCCGCATCCCGTCACGGTTCGTCTTGCCCCGCGCCCATCCGGCGAGCGCCCAGTAGATGCGAGTCCCGACGTTGCGATGCAACGCGAACCATTCGGTCGCGTCCGTCCCGTCCCCCGCCGCGGCGAGCCGGTAACCCCAGGTGTTGATCACCCGGTCCCCGGGGCCGAGTACGTCGAAGGCGAAGCTCTCGCCGGGCACGCAGTCGGTCACGCGGCAGTTGGTCCAGTAGACCGGGCCTCTGCCGTTGCGCTTGACGTGGCCGCGGAAGCGCGCGCCGACCGCCGGGCCGTTCGCCCCGTCGGCCCATCGCGCCTCGAACGTCTCCGGACTGAACTCACCGATCCGGGTGACGTCGCTGACCAGGTCCCAGACCCGCGCCGGCGGCGCCGAGATGTGAACCGTCACCTCGTCGCGCATGCCGGCAGCCTATGGCCGGGACGGCTACCTGAGGGCCCAGACCACCCGAACCGATGCGCCGATGGTCTGCGTCCCCGGGTTGATCGGCACCGGCGCCGCGGTGACGCCGCCGGCGCCGCCCGAGGCTGCGACCGGCACGGGGTAGCGGACCACGCCACCGCCGCTCGATGTCGCGACGATGCTGATCACCCGGCCGAGGTGCCGCCCGGCGAGCTCGGCGTACTGCTCGGCGGCGGCCTTCGCGTTGGCGAACGCCTGTGCGCGCGCCTTGGACTGGTACTGCGCGCGGTTGGAGATCGTCAGGTCGGTGCTGTCGATGTCGAGCCCGTTGCCGCCCGCCTGCGACGCGGCGCCGAGCGCGGTCTCGGCGGTGCTGAGCGGGTGCATCCGGGCGGTGATCGACTCGTCGGCCCGGTAGCCGTCGATCGCGCCGCCCTTGCCGTACGTCGCCCCGACCGAGACTCCGGAAGTCTGGATGTCGCTTTGCGCCACGCCGTTCGCTTCGAGGGCGTTGACGACGTTCGTCGCCACCTGGCTGGCGGCGGTGAGCGCGTCGGAGGCGTTGGCGGCCCGCGCGTGGGCGTCCATGTCGGCGATGAGCGTGTCGGGGGTGCCCTTGACGCTGCCGTGGCCGGAGACGCTGACGGAGTCGGTCGACGGGGCCGCGGCGGCCGGCGTCGCGCTCGCGACCACGAGCCCTCCGAACGCCAACGTGGTGGCGGCGGCGACCTTGGTCAGGCTGTGCAGGGCCATTTCCCCTCCTCGGTGCGGTTGCAACTCAGACGCAGCAGCGTGCCGTCCGGTTTCGTCCGACCTAGTGGAACGGGTCGCGGGGCGGCGGGTCCTTCAGCTCAGCACGCGAGCAGGTGTCCAGCGTCAGCCCGGCGTAACCGAGCGCGTCGTTGCACAGCGACTCCACCGTCCACCCGCGCTTGCTGCCGTGGTCGGTCACGGTGACGCGGTAGATCGTGATGTCGTACCGCGTGGGTGCGCCGTAGGCCGTGGCGATCGTGCCGACCAGCATGGACGAGCCGGCCATGCCGCCCGGGCCGTCCCATGGCTTGTCGAAGCGCTGCCAGAGTCCGGGGTTGACGATCCAGACGCCGCCGTTGGCGACGTCGAGGCGCGCCAGCTCGTCGACGACGAGCTGCGCCTCGGCCTGCTTGAGCACCGCGGCGGGCCGGATGACCCTGCTGGTCTCAGCCACATCCCCCTCCGGTCCTCGAGCAGCGCTGCGAAGGCACGCTATACCGCACCGGTCGCCTCCCGACGGACACCCACAGAGTTTGCCGGGGCGCTGACCTCCAGGATCCGGCGTACGACGACCTCCGGGTCGTCCCACATCGGCATGTGGCCGAGGCCGGGAAGCGGGACGAACTCGGCCTGCGGAACCATTCGCTGCATCCGCTGGTAACAGGCGGGCCACCGGATCAGCCGATCCCGTGTGCCGTAGAGGATCCGCACCGGCACCTCGATCGGGCCGAGCTCGTCGAAGGCGTTCCCCGCCGCGGCCTGCGCGACCGCGTCGGCGAACACGGTGCAGTTGGCAGCCCCCGTGAAGAACGCCATGGCGGCCTCAGCGGTGACGTTGCCGGGGCGAGCCATCAGGTCACGGAACGCAACGCGACGAAGCGCCGGGGTCCGCGCGATCCGCGGCAGCATCGGCGCGCTCGCCCGCAGCCGCCGCTGAGCGGACCGGAAGTAGCGCAGGATCCGGTGGTCTTCGGCGGAACCGATCTCCCAGCCGCCGGCCGGGCACAGTGCGACGACTGACAGCGCGCGGCCGCGGACCGCCAGCTCGAGCGCGGCCCACCCGCCGAGGGAGTTTCCGACCAGATGCGCCTGGCCGATGCCTTGCTCGTCGAGCTGGCGCTCCAGCAGGTCGAGACTGGCAGTGATCATCGCCGGACCGCCCGCCGGCACCGGCGGCCCGCCGTAATGGCCCGGCAAGGCCGGCGCGAAGACCCGATGGTGCGCTTCGAGCGCCGCAAGCACCGGGTTCCAGGTACGCCAGGTGTCGGTGAACCCGTGGAGCAGGACCATCGGCGTACCGCTGCCCCCGGCGTGGAACGGCTCGGGTGGCGGGACGGGGAGCCGTCCGGGCCTGATCGCGAGTGCGGGCACGACGTCCATTCAAGCCCATCCGTGGCACGTGCCGGACCCTGCTTCGGTAGCGTCGCCGGCGTGAGCGAGCAGCCCCACCTCGTCGTCGTCGGCGCGTCTCTGGCGGGGCTGCGTGCCGCCGAGGGCGCCCGCCGCAGCGGGTTCACCGGAGCGATCACTCTCCTCGGCGACGAGCCCCACACCCCGTACGACCGGCCGCCGCTGTCGAAGGAGTTCCTGACCGCCGACGCCGTACCGGCCCCGACGGTGCTGCGCGAGCAGGCGATGCTGCGCGACGAGCTCGGCATCGACGTCCGGCTCGGTACCGCCGCGACCGGGCTCGACCCGGACGGTCGCGAGATCGCCACCTCCGACGGGCCGCTTCGCTACACGACGGCCGTGATCGCCACGGGCGCGACGCCGCGCACCATCCCGGGCACCGAGCAGCTGGCCGGCGTGCACGTGCTTCGCACGATCGACGACGCGCGCAAGATCCGCGAGGCGCTCGACTCCGGGGCGCGCACCGTGGTCGTCGGCGCCGGGTTCATCGGCTCGGAGATCGCTGCGTCCGCCCGCGCCCGCGGTGTCGAGGTGACGGTCGTCGAGGCCATGGCGACACCACTCGCCCGCCCGGTCGGCGAACAGATGGGCCGGGTGCTCGCCTCGCTGCACGAGCGCAACGGCACCACGCTGCGGGTCGGCGTCGGGGTCGAGGCGCTCGAAGGCGAGGACAAGGTCCGCGCCGTCCGGCTCGCCGACGGCACGACGATCGAGGCCGAGCTGGTGGTCGTGGGCATCGGGGTCACGCCCAACACCGAGTGGCTGCGCGGCTGCGTCGAGCTGGACAACGGCGTCGTCTGCGACGAGTTCCTGCGTACCAGCGCCGAGGGGGTGTACGCCGCGGGCGACATCGCGAACTGGCTCAACCCGACGTTCGGGCGGCGGATGCGGTTGGAGCACTGGACCATCGCGGCCGAGCAAGGCGGTCACGCCGGCCGCAACGCCGCCGACCCGGGCGCGGCGACCCCGTTCGAGACCGTCCCGTACTTCTGGTCGGACTGGTACGGCAAGCGGATCCAGTTCGTCGGCGTCGCCGCGGATGCCGACGAGGTCCTGCCGGTCGCCGGCGACCTCGACGGCGACTCGTTCGTCACGTTGTACCGGCGGGGGGACAAGCTCTCCGGCGCGCTCGCCCTGGAACAGCGCTCGCAGATCATGAAGTACCGCGCGATGCTCGCCGCGCAGGCGTCCTGGGACGAGGCACTGGCGTTCGCCAAGGAGCGCGCCGCCAAAGCCGCCGCCAAGGCCGCCGCCCCCTGAGCGAATGGCACATGGGTGTCGCCATGGCGGTACGCGTGGCACACCCGTATCGCCATATAGCAGTACCTATGTGTCATCCGCTCGCAGGTGCTGGTTGAGGAAGGCGACCTGAAGCAGGAGCAGGTACTCGGCCACCGTCTCCTGCGGCGTCATGTGCGTCACGCCGGTCAGTGGGAGCACGCTGTGCGGCCGGCCCGCCTCGGTGAGCCGCTGCGAGAGCCGCAACGTGTGCGCGGCGAAGACGTTGTCGTCGGCCAGCCCGTGGATGAGCAACAGCGGCCGCGAGAGCGTGTCAGCGTCGGTGAGCAGTGAGTTCGCGCGGTACGCCGCAGGCTGCGCGTCCGGCGTACCGAGGTAGCGCTCGGTGTAGAAGGTGTCGTAGAGCGCCCAGTCGGTGACCGGAGCGCCGGCGACGGCCGCGTGAAAGACGTCCGGTCGGCGCAGCACCGCGAGTGCCGCGAGCCAGCCGCCGAACGACCAGCCGCGGATGCCGACCCGGCTCAGGTCGAGATCCGGCTCGACCTCGGCCGCCGCATGCAACGCGTCCACCTGGTCGTCGAGCACGGGCCCGGCGAAGTCCAGGTGCACCTCGCGCTCCCACGCCGGGTCACGCCCGGCCATGCCGCGGTTGTCGACGACGAGTACGGCGAACCCCTGGTCGGCGAGCCACTGCGGCTCGAGCCAGGCGGAGCGAACCGAGAGCACACGCTGCGAGTGCGGCCCGCCGTACGGGTCCATGAGCACCGGCAGCTTCGTCCCCGCGACGTGCTCGCGCGGCAGCACCAAGCCGGCGCACAGCGACCGGGATCCCAGCCGGAGCATCCGGACCTTCGGCTCGAAGGGCGGTGTCAGCGCCAGCGAGCGCACCTCGACCCGCCTGGCGTCGAAGTGGATGTGGGCCTGGCCACCGAACTGGGTCAGGCCGGACTCCACGGTCACCGTCGTGGCGCCGCCGACCAGCGCGCGATGGATGCCGGTGCCGCCGGCCACCTCGCACACCTGCTCGCCGTCCCACCAGTAGGCGTTGATCGAGGTGGGATCGCCCTTCGACGCGGTGAAGGTCAGCCCACCGCGGTGGACCCCCACGACGTCGCGGACGTACATGTCGTCGGGCGTGACCCGCCGCGCCCCCACCCACAGGCCGCGGACCCCGGTCACGTCGGCCACCCGCACGAGCTCGTCGCGCCACCACATCGGTACGCCGTCGAAGAGCTCCACCCATGCCGGATCCGAGTCGACGGCAAGCTCAGCCGTCTCACCGGTCTCGACGTCGACCGCCAGGGTGCGGATCTCCCGCTGGTCACGACTCACCACTGCGAGCAGCGGCGGCCCGCCGGCACTCCAGTGGACCCGGCCGAGGTACGGCGAGCGCTCGCGGTCCCAGACGACCTCCTGCCTGGAGCCGTCGAGCTGGACGTGCCAGAGCGTCACGTCGACGTCCGCCGTCCCGGCGGCGGGATAGCGCACCGCGGTGGGCTCGCGATCCGGGTGCGCCGGGTCGGCGATCCACCACTGCGCGACGGGGGCTTCGTCGACCCGCGCCACCAGCAGCGACCGGCCCTCCGGCGCCCACCAGTAGCCGCGGAAGCGGTTCATCTCCTCCGCCGCGACGAACTCGGCGCGCCCCCACGAGACGGTCGGCGACGGTTCGTCGGCGAGCACCTGCTCGTTCCCGCCGTCGATGTCGACCACGCGCACAGCGGCGCCGTCGACGAACGCCACACGCGCACCGGTCGGGTCGGGACGCGGGTCGAAGCACGCGCTGGCGGAGCCGACCTCTCGGATCTCGCCCGTGTCGACCGTCACGACGCACAGCCGGCCGCCCGCGGCGTAGGCAACCACCCGACCGGAGTCGTCGGCGGCGTACGACACGACACCGGTGGCGCCCTCGCGCAGTCGTTCGCGGCGAGCGCGCTCGGTAGCGGTCAGCTCGCCGTCGGCGGCCGGGTCGACGACCGGCCGCTCGACGCCGTCGGCCGCATCGACCACCCACAGGCCGGTGCGCGGGTCGTCGCCCGCGGCTGCACGCAGGAACAGCACCCGCTCGCCGTCCGCGCAGATCGTGAAGGTGCGCGGCTCACCGAGGGTGAAACGCTGCGTCCGCGCCCGTAGCCGCGGGAACGACACGTTGGAGCCGGTCAATGCGGGGCGCCGACGAGCGAAGCGGGATCGACCCCGGCGCCAGCCGTGTCGGCACGCAGCCGGGCCAGTACGTCGGGCAGCTGGTCGGCGTAGACGACGTCGAGCCGCTGGGTCGCACGAGTCAGCGCGACGTAGAGGTCGCGCAGGCCCCGCTCACCCTCGGCCAGCCACGCCGCGGGCTCGACGACGACGACCGCGTCGAACTCCAGGCCCTTGGCGTCCCCGATCTCGAGGACGGCGATCGGCGCGTCCAGGCCCGCGGACCCGGTCCCGACCTCTCCCGGGAAGCCCTCGTCGAGCGCTGCCTGCACGGCGGCGAAGTCGCCGCCGGCGGCGAGGACGGCCAGCCGGCCGTCACCGATGGCCGCCCGAGCCGCGACCACGACGTCCACCACCGTCGCCCCGAGTCCGGCCGCGTCGTCGACCCGGTGCGCTTGCGGCTCGTGCCCCGCGTCGCGTACCGAGGACGGCGGCGTCGCGGCGGGATCGACGGCAGCGAGTACGTCGGCCGCCACGGCCATGATCTCACTCGGCGTGCGGTAGTTGACGGTCAGCTCGCGGAGGTCCCAACGCTGCGGCGCGACCGTGTCCAGCGTGTCTGCCCACCGCCGGGTGCCCCACGGCGCGGCGAGCTGGTCGACGTCGCCGACCACGGTCATCGAACGCATCGGGCACCGGCGCACCAGCATCCGCCACGCCATCGGCGAGAGCTCCTGCGCCTCGTCGACGATGACGTGACCGAACTCCCAGTCCGGATCTCCCGCGGCGCGTTCGACGAGGCTGCGCCCGCCCACCCCCGGCGCGCCGAACCGCTCGGCCAGCGCATCCGCGTCGACCTGGCCGCGCAAGCCGCTGGCGGCGATGACCTCCTGCGCGTACGCCCGTTCCAGCCGGAGGCGGCGACGTTCGGCTGCCGCTCGCAACACTTCTTCCGGATCGCCGAGCAGCGCCCATGCCTCGTCGAGCAGCGGTACGTCGGCAGGTGTCCAGGGCGCGTCCGGCTCGCGGACGAGCAGCTCCTGCTCACGCCGGCTCAAGATGTCGCGACCGGCCCGGGCGAGGCCGGCCGGCGTCAACAGGTCGCGGACCAGATCGGCCATCGACAGCCGCGGCCAGCACTCGTCGATGACCGCACGAAACGCATCCGAGCCCATGACGGTGCGGACCACCCAGCGCTCCGCGGCCAGCTTCGGATCGACGACGGCGAGCTCGCCCATCACGGCGCGCAGCACCGACTTCGCGAAGGCGTAGCGGGCCCGGTTGTGACGGCGCCGGCTGCGGCGGGTGCGCGCCCGGGCGGCTGCGATCACCGACGGCTCGATGACCAGGTCGTAGTCCTCGACCTCGATCGTCACCGGTCCGTCCGGCACTCGCTGCCGCGACGCGACCGCGGCCGCGACGACCTGAGCCATCCGTGCGTCCGACTTGATCCGGGCGACCTCGTCCGGCTCCTTGCCGCGAGCCTCGATCCCGGGGATCAGACCGGACAGCGTCGACAGCAGCACGCCGGTCTCGCCCAGGGAGGGCAACACCTGCTCGATGTAGCGCAGGAACGTCTGCCCGGGACCGACGACGAGCACGCCGGAGCGCGCCAGCCGTTCCCGGTTGGAATAGAGCAGGTACGCCGCACGATGCAGCGCGACGGCCGTCTTGCCGGTGCCGGGGCCGCCTTGTACGACGAGGACACCGGTCGGGTCCGCGCGGATGACCCGGTCCTGCTCCGCCTGGATCGTGGCCACGATGTCGCGCATCCGGCCGGTCCGGCTCTCGGTGAGCGCCGCCAGCAGCGCGCCGCCCCCGCCGAGGGTCTCGCGGTCGGCGTCGGTCAGCTCCTCGACGTCGAGCACGTCGTCCTCGACGTCGAGCACCGCTCTCGCGCGGGTGCGCAGGTGCCGCCGGCGCACGACGCCGAGCGGGTCGGCCGGCGTCGCCCGGTAGAACGGCTCCGCGGCCGGCGCCCGCCAGTCGACCAGCATCGTGTCGTGGCGCTCGTCGGTGAGCCCGATGCGCCCGACGTGCAGCCGCTCGCCCCCGGAGAGGTCCAGCCGACCGAAGCACAGGCCCGGCTCCACGGCCTCGAGCTGGGCGAGCCGGTCCTCGTAGAGCGCGGCGAACGCGTCCCGCTCGCTGCGCGCCTGGGGCGTGCCGGAGGCGCCGCGCCGACGTACCTCGGTCAGCCGATCGCGAGCCTGCTCGCGCAGCTCGTCCAGCCGGCCGTAGAGCTCGTCGACGTGAGCCTGCTCACGCGCGACCTCCTGGCTTCGGGACATCGATCCAGTCTGCACCCCGCCCGGAAACGCGCGAAGAACGGAAGTTGCTTACTCGCGGTTACCCGGGGGTAACCTTCTCGTTGTTACCGGTGGGTAGCCCAGCTGGCTGGACACCCAACCCTGCGTCCCGCCACGGGAGTGTGAGCAATCATGGGCCACTACAAGTCGAACCTCCGCGACGTCGAGTTCAACCTCTTCGAGGTGCTCGGGCGCGGCGACATCCTCGGGCAGGGCGCGTTCGCCGACCTCGACGTGGACACCGTCAAGTCGATCCTGGACGAGGTGCGCCGCCTCGCCGAGGGCCCCCTTGCCGACTCGTTCGCCGACGCCGACCGTCACCCGCCGGTGTTCGACCCGGACGCCCACACCGTGACGCTGCCTGAGTCGTTCAAGAAGTCCTACCGGTCACTGATCGACTCGGGCTGGGACCGGCTCTCGCTCACCGCGGAGCTCGGTGGCCCGGGCCTGCCGCCGTCGTTCTACTGGGCCGCCGGCGAGATGGTGCTCGGCGCCAACCCGGCGATCCACATGTACGCCGCCGGCCCGTCGTTCGCGCAGATCCTCTACCGCAACGGCAACGAGACCCAGCGCAAGATCGCCCAGATGATGGTCGACCGCAACTGGGGCGCGACCATGGTCCTGACCGAGCCGGACGCCGGCTCCGACGTCGGCGCCGGGCGCACCAAGGCGACCCAGCAGCCGGACGGCTCGTGGCACATCGAGGGCGTCAAGCGCTTCATCACCAGCGGCGAGTGGGACGTTCCGGAGAACATCATCCACCTGGTGCTGGCTCGCCCCGAAGGTGCCGGGCCGGGCACCAAGGGTCTGTCGCTGTTCGTCGTACCGAAGTTCCACTTCGATCCCGAGACGGGTGAGATCGGCGAGCGCAACGGCGCCTTCGTCACCAACGTCGAGAAGAAGATGGGCCTGAAGGTGTCGGCGACGTGCGAGCTCACCTTCGGTGAGCACGGCATCCCGGCGGTGGGCTGGCTCGTCGGCGACGTGCACGACGGCATCGCCCAGATGTTCGAGGTCATCGAGATGGCCCGCATGATGGTCGGCACCAAGGCGATCGCCACGCTGTCGACCGGCTACCTCAACTCGCTGGAGTTCGCCAAGACTCGCGTCCAGGGCGCCGACCTGACCCAGATGCTCGACAAGGCCGCGCCCCGCGTCACGATCTCCCATCACCCCGACGTACGCCGCGCACTGATGCTTCAGAAGGCCTACGCCGAGGGCATGCGGGCGCTCGTGCTGTTCACCGCGAGCCAGCAGGACACCGTCCTCGACGCGGCCTCACGTGGGGAGGACGCGACCGAGGCGACGCGGCTCAACGACCTGCTGCTGCCGCTGGTCAAGGGCTGCGGCTCGGAGCGTTCCTACGAGCTGCTCGGCTCGCAGTCGCTGCAGACGCTCGGCGGCTCGGGGTTCCTTCAGGACTACCCGATCGAGCAGTACATCCGCGACGCGAAGATCGACACCCTCTACGAGGGCACGACCGCGATCCAGGGGATGGACCTGTTCTTCCGCAAGATCGTCCGCGACCAGGGCGCCGCGCTCACCGGGCTGTTCGGTCAGATCCAGGGCTTCATCGACTCCGAGGCAGGCAACGGCCGGCTGAAGAACGAGCGCGAGCTGCTGGCCAAGGCGCTGGGCGACGTGCAGGGCATGGTCGAGACGATGGTCGGCTACCTCACCGCATCGCTCGAGGACTCCCCGTCCATGTACAAGGTGGGGCTCAACACCTCCCGCCTGCTGCTCTCGCTCGGCGACGTCGTCATCGGCTGGCTGCTGCTGCGTCAGGCGGAGGTCGCCCTCAACGCCCTGACGGTCGGCGCGGACGGGCGCGACAAGGACTTCTACGAGGGCAAGGTCGTCGCCGCGAAGTTCTTCGCCCAGACCCGGCTGCCGCTGCTGGCCGCCGAGCGGGTCGTGGTCGAAGGCGCCAACCTCGAGGTCATGGACCTGCCGGAGACCGCCTTCTAGAGGCGCTCCCCGCGCAACCGCACCGGCCGGCGGGCCGGACGTGCGGGCTCGCCGGTCAGGCTCGACTCGACGCTGACGGCGAACACCAGGCCGGCCACCACCGCCATGGCCGCCACGAGCAGGAACCAGATCATGGGCACATCGTGCGCCGCAGCCACGACAATGCCCATGGCGAAGTTGGGTGGTTTCGGGTAGTCATCGCCCTGATTGCGGCGAGGCAGTGCCAAAATCGCTGGTCCATCCGGTCGATCCCCACTAGGCCACTCGCTCGTCAAAGGCCGGTCACGGGTTGCCGAAGCCATGTCGTGGCCGAGAACCTGCGCGCCCGACCGCTGTATCTGCTGACAGCGATCCTCACCGTCTGGACGACGGGGCAGTTCTGGCTGTGCCGCAACGCCGCTCACACTCTCAACGCCGCCGCTGCGTTCGCCGCCCAGCGGATCGAGACCGAGCACCCCAGCACCTACGTCCGACTCGACGCGATCGGCACCAGCGTCTGGCTGCGCGCCGGGCTGGAAAGCGTCGCCGCGGTCCTGCTGCCGACGATCGTCGCGGTCTTCCTGGTCGCCGGCGGCCGACGCTGGCTCGCCGCCGTCGTCGCGGCGTATCCGGCGGCCAATGTGCTCGGCGGGTTCCACGACGGCGCGTCACTCGGGCTGGGCTGGGACCAGCCGACGGCGGTCCAGCTGTGGTTCACCTACGGCGTCATCGTCGACTCGGCGCTGCTGCTGCTGATCGTCGGGTTGCTGGTGAAGGCGATGCCGGAACGGCCCGAGCCCGGCCCGACGCGGTGGAACTTCCTGCGTGTCGTGCCGTGCCTGATCGTGCTGGCCGGCTGGTGGGTGACCCGCCATCCCGCCCCGACCGGCCACGACTGGGTGTGGCTCGGCGACGCCGTCACGTTCACGCTCGTCGCCGCTCTGCTCGCCGACTCCGTCCTCCCGCCCGCCGCCCGTGCGGTGTCGATCGGGCTGGTGCTGCCGCTGGCCACCGGCACGATCCTCAACGACCTGATCGCGCCCGGACAGATCGGCTTCCCGGCCACCTACTTCGCCCACCACGCGTTGATCGCGATCGGGACCGCGATGTACGTGACCGGCGCGCCCAAGGCGTTCAACTGGCTGGTCGGCGCGACGCCTGCTACCGCCACCTGACCGACTTCGACCAATGCTGGGCCAGTGCGCCTTATGGTGACGAGTGCGTAGCGTCAGCTCATCGGGAGCGTCATGACCGGCAGGTTTCGCGGCACCGCCGTCGCGGTGTTCGCCCTCGTGCTCTCGGCCACGGCTGTCGGCACCGCCGCCGCGGACGGCACCGACTTCACGCTGTCGCCCACGTCGGGGCCGGCCGGCACGACGGTCACCATTGACGCCTCCGGGACGACGGCGTTCCCCGCGCCCACCGACCCCGCTCCCGTGACCCCGAGCGTCGCCTTCAACGGCGTCGCGGCGACCACGGTGACGCTGGTCAGCGCGACCGAGCTGACCGCCGTCGTACCCGCGACCGCAACGAGCGGGACGGTGACGGCGACGGTCGGTATGACGACCTACACCGGGCCCACCTTCACCGTGACGACCGTCCCCACGCCGCAGCCGGCGACCTGGGCGGTCGCGATCTCGCGGCAGAGCGTCACGTACGGCGCCAGCACGGTCGTGACGGGCACCCTCACCGATGCGGCCGGCGCCGTCGGCGGCGTGACGGCCGAGCTGCAACAGTCGACCGGCGCGGGGGCCTGGCTGCCGGCTGCCGGGACGCAGGCAGCCACCACCAACTCCGCCGGCGCGGTGCGGTGGACGGTGACGCCGCGACAGAACGAGCGCTACCGCGTCTCATCCCCCGCGACCAGCAACTACCTCGCGGCGGTGAGCCCGCCCGCGTCGGTGGAGATCGTCCCGGTGCTCACGCTGCACCCGGTCGAGGTCGCCGCCGCCGGGGTGACCTTTCACCTGACCGGCACCGTCCGACCGGCGATCGCGGGCACCCTTCAGTTGCAGCGACGCAACGGGACGACCTGGCGGCCGGTGGCACAGGCGGGTGCGGGCAGCGGACGGTTCTCCTTCGCCGTCACCCCGACGGTGGTCGGGCCGGTGCGCTACCGGGTCGTCGAGGCGGCCAATGCCGAGCACGGTGCCGCCAGCAGCCCAGCGATCCGGATCGAGGTCACGCACGCGCTGCTGCGGTACGGGTCGTCCGGCGCCGAGGTGCGGGCGCTGCAACGCCGCCTGCGCGAGCTCCACTACGACGTCGGGCCGCCGTCGAGCACGTACGGCTGGGACATGGTCCACGCCGTCACCGCGTTCGAGAAGGTCCAGGGGATCGCCCGCGACGGGGTCGCCGGCACGCAGACGTGGCGGCGGCTCGACAACCCGAAGGTGCCGCATCTCGAGCACCCGTACCCCAACGCGCCGGTCGCGGTCGAGGTCAACCTGACCAAGCAGATCCTGATGATCGCGAAGTACGGCAAGGTGTGGCGCATCCTCGACACGTCCACGGCCGGCGGCTACACCTACACCGACTCCGCTGGCCTGACCGCGACCGCCATCACACCGACCGGGCACTTCACGATCCGCTACAAGATCGACCACCTCGTGACGGACACCCTCGGCACGTTGTGGCGTCCGTCGTACTTCAACTACTCAGGCGACGCGATCCACGGCGAAGGCAACACCAACAGCGGCAGCAACGTCCCGCCGTACGCCGCGAGCCACGGTTGCGTACGGATCACCGATCTCGCGGTGGACCGCTACTACAACGTGCTCGCGGTCGGTACGCCGGTCTGGATCTACCACTAGTCCGATCCCGGCGCGCCGGGATCCAGGGTGGTGGTCACCTCGCCGGTGTCGTCGTCGACAGTGACCGTGCCGTACTCGAAGGTGCACTGGTCGAGCTCCCCTTCGGTGGTGACGTCGGAGACCGGGAAACCGAGGACGCCGGCCGCGCCGCCTTGCTCGACCCACGCGGCGTAGATCGCACCCCAGACGCCGTACGCCGCGCCGTTCGCTTCGGCGACGACGCCGTTGGTGAAGTTGACCAGCGATCTCTCGTTGCCGACCGCGTCGGTCGCGTCGGTCGCGTCGCTCGTCGGGTAGCCGAGCGGGCCGTCCACCGCACCGAGGTCGGCGTACTTCGCGGCGATCGCGCCGGGCAGGACGTAGGGATGTCCGCCGCCCTGGAGATAGATCGCGCCGTTGTCGAAGGTGGCGAACTCACCGCTTCCGTCCGAGGTCGGGGAGACAGTGGCGGTGGGAAATCCCAACGGCCCGCGTGGGCCGCCGGCGCTTTGGTAGCGGGCGTCGACGGCACCCCACAACGCGAAGGCAGGCGCGCCGTGCCGTTGATAGATGTCGCCGCGCTCGAACGCCGCCGTCGAGCCGAGGACGAGGTCGCCGCCGGCACCGAGCAACTGGTGGCTGTCGGTGATCGGCAGCCGCAACGGAGACGCGCTCTCGGTCAGCGCCAGGTAGCAGCGCAGCACCTCGCCGGTCAGGTAGTGCGGCCCGGTTTCGGTGGAGGAGTACATCCGTCCGTTGACGTAACGCTGCATTCGTCCGAACGCGCCGGTGACCTCCGGGCCGACGGTCGCCCCGAGTATCGACCCTTGTGAGCCGAGCTTCGTGTAGCGCTCGTTGATGGCCGTCCAGCCGGGAAGGCAGGGCGCGGAGTGGCTGACGGTCGCCTGGCTGGTCGCCGCCGCAGTCGAGCACTCGGCCCACTCCCACGGCGGGGTGCACGAGATGGCGCGGCACATCACCGGCCCGGAACACTCCCGGTGGCGGTTGCACTGTCCGTAGCGGAACACCGTGTGGCAGACCCGGCGACGGTCGCAACCGCCATCAGCACAGTGCGGTCGGCAGCTCCAGCACCCCTCTTCGCAGAAGTGCCCTCCGCCGCAGCCGCAGTCGACGCACTCGGCTTGACAGTCGACGTAGTAGCGCGCGCTGCCGCCGCACAGACTCGCACCTTCGGCTTTCCACCATCCGCCCGCGAAGCTGCCGGGCGGGCACTGGTTGATCCCGCCGTTGATCGAGCAGCACATCGCGGTCCAACCGGAGTAGCAGCTCGCCCCTTCGCCACACACCCAGGCGTACGCGCTGCCGGGCCGGACGATGAAGTCCCAGCCCACGGCGCTGACTGCGGTCCCCACCAACGTCGTCCGCGCGAGGAAGCCACGTCGGCTCACCCGTCGCTCGATCGCTCGAGACGCCCAGGTGACGAGTCGCTCCGTCGCGGTCGCGGTCATCGGCTCAGGCCACCCGGACCGAAGGCAGCACCGAGTCGACGAGTTGGAGCAGCTGGCGACGGCGCCCGTTGCTGCCCAGCACCAGATAGAGGCAGAACGCCCGGCGCTTCAGATGGAAGAAGTACTGCGCCCCGCACTGCCCCGGAAGCGGCCGTTGCAGCTGGCGCGGGGAGAAGTCACTCGGCGCAGGGCGCGGGAAGCCGTCGCGCCGGAACAGCGGGGTGTGCGCCGCTTCCTCGTCGTGCTCGACGAGAGCGACGAAGACGTTGCGGTGGCCCATCGCCTCGACCGCCCCGGCACCGTAGTCGCCGCGCCCACCAGGTAGTGAGAAGTTCGCGGCGTGCAGGACGGGGAAGGTCTGCTCCCCGGCCCCGGCGGGACGTCTGAAGATCTGGACGTCCCATCCGCTCGGCGCGTCGACGGCAAGGCCGTGTGCGCTGATCCGCATCAGTCGCGGCGCCGCGTCGTCGCCGGAAAGAGGCTCGGGTGGCCGGGTCCGATGCCCGCCGCCGCGAGCTCGGCGTCGATGCGCTCGGCGTTGTCCCGGTCCGCAGCGGCGCTTCTCGTCGCCCCGGGTCCGAGCGCCTGCTGCATCAGGTCGAACACCTGAGGCCAGGTGGCCGCGGTGCCCTGACCGACGATCCGGCCCGTCTGACCCTCGACGTAGACGAAATGGGGAGACCCGGGCACTTCGTAGTCACGCCAAGCTGCATCGGAGCGGACGACCGCGAGATCCGAGCCCGCCAGCTGCGCGAGTCGGTCGGTGCTGTCCTCTTCGACCACCACGACGATCAGCCTCGCGCCGCCCGGCACCACGACCACGGCTCGGAACGCCTCCCAGAACGGGGCGCAGGTGTGACAGGTGGTCGACAGGAACGCAAGCAACGTGTCGCGGTCGACCCCGACCACCCCGAAGGAGAGCGCGTCACCGGCAACCGACAGCCCGGCAACGTCGCGACCGAGGGCGTCCGAGCCGATCTGCAGCAGCCGCGGCTGCGCTGCGGCGGGCGGCGCCGAATCGGTGTCGAGGCCGGCCTCGTGCAGGATGCGCAGGATGCTGGCGTGAGAGCGCAGCAGCCCGACCACGAGTACGACGACGAGCAACAGCACGACGCTTTCGCCGATCAACGCTGCCAGCACTGCTAACGCACCTGTCGAGGGCGCAACGCGGGAAGCAACGTGATCACTGCCCAAGCGCACCAGGCGGTGAGCATCGCGGATGCCAGCATGACGACCTGAGGCGCTCCGGGGTGCCCTTGCAGCAGGTCGCCGATGCCGGTGACCGGCCGAGCGATCGCGGCGCCGGCGGCTGCCGCCGCGATCGCACTCACGAGGACCAGGTGGCTCTCCGACGGCGGCGTCTGGTCGTTCGCCGTACAGCCACACGACGAGACCCCGCGACGAAGCAGCACCGTGAGCACCACGGCGAACCCGGCGTACATCAGGGCCAACGCGCCGTCGAGCCAACGACCACCCGCGACCACCGCAGCGCCACCCACCGCACACTCGCCGAGGCCTACCGCGACTGCGGCGGCGGGCGCTCGGCGGCTGATTCCCAGGCCGTGCAAGGCGATGACCGCTCCGCTCGGTCGGGCGACCTTCGAGACGCCGCTCGCCACGAGCAGGAGCGCGGCCCCGAGAATCGGAGCCGCTAGCGGTGACACAACCGGAACCTTAGACGGCAGTGGGATATAAACCGGTCCAACTCGGCCGTACAGGGGGGGCAGATGTCAGCCGTCGTCGGGATCGCTGTTGCGACGACCGTCACCGCCGCGGTCCGTGGGACGTGGTCGCCGTGCGGCGCCTCGATGTTGTCGACACTCACGCCGTTCGGGGAGCGCGCCCGCGGGCACCGCTACTGGTCGACCGCGGCCTGGTTCGTCGTCGGCGGCATCCTCGGCGGCACTTGCCTCGGCCTCGCCGGCGTGACACTGAGTCTCCTCGCCCGGTGGGCAGAGATGGGTACGACGACGGTGATGACGGTCTGCGCCATCTCCGCCGTCGTCACGCTGTCCTCGGATCTGCGACTCGTCCGGCTGCGCCTGCCGTCCCACCCCCGCCAGGTCGACGAGAACTGGGTCAACCGGTTCCGGCCGTGGGTGTACGCGACCGGTTTCGGCTGGCAGATCGGGACCGGCTTCGCGACCTACGTCATGTCCGCGATCACCTACCTGATGGTGGTCGCCGCCGCCCTCACGGCCCGACCGCTCATCGCGTGGGGGTTGGGCGTCGGGTTCGGCGCGATTCGGGGGCTGAGCCTGCTCACCGGATCGCGTCAGCACAACCCGGCGGCGGCACGGCGCTTCCACGCCCGGTTCGAAGCGTTGCGCCCGGTGTCGTGGCGGGTGGCGGTCGGCGTACAAGTCGCGGTCTTCGGGATCGCGTCGGCAACCGTCGGCAGCCCCGCGGTGCGTGCCGCGCTCGTCGCTGTCGGCGCGTTGACCGCGGCTCGCTGGCTACAGCGCAGCAGCACTTCGCTCGCCGCCAGTTGGCGCAGCCAACGCCGAGCCCGCGGTTACCCGAAGTCGACCATCCGCCAGGGGTCGACCAGCATGCCCGTGACGTCGGCGAGGAACTCGCTGCCGAGCTGACCGTCGACGATCCGGTGGTCGAAGGAGAGCGCCAGCGTCGTCACCTTGCGGATCGCCAGCTGCCCCTCGTGCACCCACGGCTGGTCGCGTACCGCGCCGAAGCACAGGATCGCGGACTCGCCGGGATTGAGGATCGGCGTCCCGCTGTCCACTCCGAAGACGCCGACGTTGGTGATCGTGATGGTGCCGCGTTGCATGTCCGCGGGAGCGGTCTTGCCCTCACGGGCAGTCGCCACGAGGCCGTCGAGCGCCGCGGCGAGCTGCGGCAGTGAGAGCGCCCCGGCGTCCTTGATGTTCGGGACGATCAAGCCTCGTGGCGTCGCTGCCGCGATCCCGAGGTTGACGTAGTCCTTGACCACGATCTCCTGCGCGGCCTCGTCCCAGCTGCTGTTGATCATCGGGTGCCGTCCGATCGCGATGATCAGCGCGCGGGCGACCAGCAGCAGCGGCGACACCTTGGTGCCGGTGAACTGCGGATGGTCGCGCAGCCGGCGTGCCAGCTCCATCGTCTCGCTCACGTCGACGGTGAGCCACTCCGTCACGTGCGGTGCGGTGAAGGCGCTCGACACCATTGCGGCGGCGGTCGCCTTGCGCACGCCCTTGATCGGGATCCGCTGCTCGCGGGTGGCCGGGTCGAAGTCAGGCCGCGGCGCCAGCGCGGTCGCACCGCGCGTCGGTGCCGGGGCACCCGCTGCGGCCTGTACGTCGTCGCGGGTGATCGAGCCGTTCGGGCCGCTGCCACCGATGCCGCGCAGGTCGACGCCGAGGTCACGCGCCAGCTTGCGTACCGGCGGCTTGGCCAGCACGTGGACCTGTGCCAGGCCGGCCGCGACCGGCGCCGGAGCCGGCGCGGCCACGGCTGGGACAGCGCCGGCCGCTGGGGCCGGCTTGCGCGGGCGACGCGCCAGATTGCCGGACTTCGGTCCGCTGCCGACCAGCACCTGGATCTTTTCTTCGCCGCCCGCCTTCGGCGCGTTCGGCACCAAGTCGCCGCCCTGGATGACGGGAGCCGCTTGGGTGGCCGCGGCGTCCCCGCCGCCGACCTCGAAGCTGATCAGCGGCAGCCCCACGTCGACGGTGTCGCCCTGCGGGTGATGCAGCCTCGTGACGACCCCGGCGTACGGCGAGGGGATCTCGACCGCCGCCTTCGCGGTCTCCACTTCGACGATCGGCTGGTTCAGCGTCACGGTGTCGCCTTCGGCGACCAGCCAGTTGAGGATCTCCGCCTCGGTCAGCCCCTCACCGAGGTCGGGCAGCAGGAACGTCTCGAGTGCCATCAGAAGCCCGCCGTCCGGTCGACGGCGTCGAGGATCCGATCCAGGTCCGGCAGGTAGTCCTCCTCCATCCGGGAGGCCGGGTACGGCGTGGAGTAGCCGCCGACCCGCAGCACCGGCGCCTCGAGGGAGTAGAAGCAGCGCTCGGTGACGCGCGCTGCGATCTCGGCGGCGAGCGAGGCGAACACCGGCGCTTCCGCGACGACGATCGCTCGGCCGGTCTTGCGCACTGAGGCGTAGACGGTCTCCCAGTCGATCGGCGAGAGCGCGCGCAGGTCGACCACTTCGAGCTCATGGCCTTCGGAGGCGGCGGCCGCCGAAGCCTCGAGGCAGGTCCGCACGCTGGGTCCGTAGGTGATGAGCGTGGCGTGGGACCCGGCGCGCGCGACGCGTGCCGACCACAGCGGATCGGGCGCGCGGTCGGTGTCGACCTCGGCCTTGTCCCAGTAGCGGCGCTTGGGCTCGAAGAAGACGACGGGGTCGTCACAGGCGACCGTCTGCTGGATCATCCAGTAGGCATCCGCCGGGTTGGAACACGTCACGACCTTCAGCCCGGCGGTGTGGGCGAAGTAGGCCTCGGGTGACTCGCTGTGGTGCTCGACCGCACCGATCCCGCCGCCGTACGGGATTCGGATCGTGATCGGCAGCTTCACGTTGCCCGACGACCGGTAGTGCATCTTCGCGACCTGGGTGACGATCTGGTCGAAGGCCGGGAACACGAACCCGTCGAACTGGATCTCGCACACCGGCCGGAAGCCGCGAATGCACAGCCCGATCGCGGTGCCGATGATGCCGGACTCGGCCAGCGGCGTGTCGATCACCCGTTCCTCGCCGAAGTCCTTCGCCAGGCCGTCCGTCACCCGGAACACCCCGCCGAGCGCGCCGACGTCCTCGCCCATGACGAGGACCTTGGAGTCGGCTTCCATCGCCTTGCGCAGCCCTTCGTTGAGGGCTTTGGCGAGGGTGAGGGTCGCGGTCATCAGCGGGCCACCGTCTCGGGCGCGACGTCGGAGTCGAACGACGCGAGGTAGGCGGCCATCTCCTCGCGCTCCTCGTCGAGCAACGCCGACCCGTCGGCGTACACGTGGTCGAACAACGACAGCGGCTGCGGATCGGGCAGCGCGAGACAGCCCGCGCGGATGTGCGCGGCGAGGGCGTCGGCGGCCTGGTCGACTTCCTCGAAGAACGTCGCGTCGGCGGCGCCGGAGCGGGACAGGTAGGCCTTCACCCGCTCGACCGGGTCCTTCAGCTTCCAGATCTCGAGGTCGGCCGCAAGCCGATAGCGAGTCGGGTCGTCGGAGGTGGTGTGCGCGCCCATCCGGTAGGTGTAGGCCTCGATCAGCGTGGGACCGCTGCCCTCCCGTGCCCGGGCGAGTGCGGCGCGGGTGACCGCGAGGACGGCGAGGACGTCGTTTCCGTCGACCCGCACCCCGGGGAACCCGAACCCTTCCGCGCGGTGATACAGCGGGATGCGGGTCTGCCGGGCCACCGGCTCGGAGATCGCCCACTGGTTGTTCTGACAGAAGAACACGACGGGTGCGTTGTAAGACGCCGCCCAGACGAACGCCTCGTTGACGTCGCCTTGGCTCGAGGCGCCGTCGCCGAAGAAAGCCATGGCCGCCGCGTCGCCACCGTCGCGCTGGATGCCCATCGCGTAGCCGGTCGCGTGCAGCGTCTGCGAGCCGATGACGATCGTGTAGAGCGCGAAGCCGTTGGCCTGCGGGTCCCAGCCGCCCTGGCTGACGCCGCGGAACAACCCGAGCAGAGTCACCGGGTCGACGCCCTTGCAGTACGCGACGCCGTGCTCTCGGTAGGTCGGGAAGGCGAAGTCGCGATCGGTCAGTGCGCGACCGGCGCCCACCTGCGCCGCTTCCTGGCCGAGCAGGCTGGCCCACAGGCCGAGCTGGCCCTGTCGCTGCAGCGCGGTCGCCTCGACGTCGATGCGCCGGACCAGGACCAGGTCGCGGTAGAGGCCCTTGATCTCCTCGTCGGAGACGTCGAGGGCGTAGTCGGGATGCTCGACGCGCTGACCCTCAGGGGTCAGCAGCTGTACGAACTCTGGGCCTTCTGATGGCTGCGGTAGCAGCGCTTCTGTCACGTGCACTCCTTGTGGGAATCCGGCTTCATCGTGACACGCATCACACGTGATGACTATGTGGGCATCCCACACCCGCGGCCCTCCGGCGGGTGCCGAAGTCACCAACGGTGACGCGACGCGCCGTACGCCTTACGCTTCCGCCGTGGACGCCTGGGTGATCTGGGCGATCGTCGCGGTGGCGCTGGCGATCGCCGAGGTGCTCACGCTCACCTTCGTCCTTGCCATGACCTCGGTGGGTGCGCTCGCCGCCGCGATCGCCGCGGCGGCCGGTGTCCCCGCCATCGGGCAGTGGATCATCTTCGGTGCGACTGCGGTCGTTCTGCTCGTGGCGGTGCTGCCGATCGCGAGGCGACACCTGCGTACGCCGCCGGCGATCCGCAGCGGCGCGGCTCGCATCGTCGGCACCCGGGTGATGTCGATCAGCCCGATCACCACCGCCGAGGGCGGACGGGTGCGGATCAACGGAGAGGCTTGGAGCGCTCGGCCGGACATCGACGGCTACGTCATCCCGGCCGGCCAGTGGGTCAACGTGGTCAAGATCGACGGTGCTACCGCGATCGTGCATCCGACCACCGAACCGATCGCTTAGGGGGACAGGAATGAACGCTGGCGCAGTCGTCGGCATCGTCGTCGCGGTACTGCTCATCATCGTTGTGGCGCGCTCGGTGCGGATCGTCCCGCAGGCGCGGGCCGGCGTGATCGAGCGACTCGGGCGCTACAACCGCACGGTCAACGCGGGCGTAGCGCTCGTCGTACCGTTCATCGACCGGCTCCGGCCGCTGATCGACCTGCGTGAGCAGGTGGTCAGCTTCCCGCCGCAGCCGGTGATCACCTCCGACAACCTCGTCGTCAACATCGACACGGTCATCTACTTCACGGTCACCGACCCTCGCGCCGCGACGTACGAGATCGCCAACTTCCTGCAGGCGATCGAGCAGCTGACCGTGACCACGTTGCGCAACGTGATCGGCGGCATGGACCTTGAAGGGACGCTGACCAGCCGCGACCAGATCAACGGCCAGCTGCGCGGCGTGCTCGACGAGGCGACCGGCCAGTGGGGCATCCGGGTCAACCGGGTCGAGCTGAAGTCCATCGACCCGCCGGCCAGCGTGCAGGAGTCGATGGAGAAGCAGATGCGCGCCGACCGGGAGAAGCGCGCGGCGATCCTGACTGCCGAGGGCACCAAGCAGGCCGCCATCCTCAACGCGGAAGGGGAGAAGCAGGCCGCCATCCTGTCGGCGCAGGGGCAGCGGGAGTCGGAGATCCTGCGCGCCGAAGGTCAGGCGAAAGCGATCGAGACGGTGTTCAACGCGATCCACGCCGGCAACCCGGACGCGTCGCTGCTGGCCTACCAGTACCTCGAGTCGCTGCAGAAGGTCGCGTCGTACGGCAACACCACGATCATCGTGCCGAGCGAGCTCACGACCGCCATGCAGAAGATCACAGAGGGCTTCACCAAGTCCGAGTAGTCGGGCCGGTAGCGTCGGCTCGTGGCTGACGCCGGTTCGGACCTGAGCGACTGGCCCGCGCGGCTGGGCCGGGTGGGCATCTGGACCGGACAGCTCGACTTCTCCAGCGCCGAGGTCGTCCGCGACGTCGCCCGCGAAGTCGAGGCGCTCGGCTACCGGGCGCTGTGGACGGGCGAGGCGGTCGGGCGCGAGGTGCTGAGCGCCGCCCAGCTCCTGCTGTCCGCGACGTCGTCGCTCGTCGTCGCGACCGGCATCGCCAACATCTGGGCGCGCGACGCGCTGGCCACCGCGGCGGGCCAGCTGGCGCTCGGCGAGGCCTATCCGCAGCGGTTCGTCCTCGGCATCGGCGTCTCGCACAAGCCGCTGCTCGACGTACGCGGCGAGGACTACCGCACGCCCCTGACCTTCATGCGCGACTACCTCGACGGGATGGACTCGGCGTACGGCGTGTATCGCGCCGTGCTGCCCGCAGAGCGGCCGCCGCGACTACTCGCGGCACTGGGTCCGAAGATGCTGGCGCTCGCCGCCGAACGCGCCGACGGCGTCCACTCCTACTTCGTGCCGCCGGAGCACACGGCGCTCGCGCGCGAGGTCCTGGGTCCGGAGCGTCTGCTCGTGCCCGAGCAGGTGTGCGTGGTCAGCGAGGATCCGTCGGTCGCCCGGGAGATCGCACGACGCCACACCTCGTCGTACCTGCGACTGTCCAACTACACCGCCAACCTCCAGCGGTTCGGCTTCGAGGAATCCGACTTCGCCGACGGTGGCAACGACCGGCTGGTCGACACGATCTGCGTCTGGGGTTCGCCCGACGCGATCGCCGCGCGCGTCAAGGCCCATCTCGACGCCGGCGCTGACCATGTGGCGCTGCAGATCCTGGTCGACGACCGCCGCGGGCTGCCGCGGCGGGAGTGGACCGAGCTCGCCCCGGCGTTGTTGTCGCTGTGAGCCAGTTCCAGGCCGAATCGGCGGTCCAGCGACGCGCGGACGGCCCGGCGTACGACGCCTCGCTGAGCCCGCACTGGGCGATCGGTGGCAAGCCGAACGGTGGCTACACGCTGTCGATCATCGCCCGCGCCGCATGTGACGCGGTCGGTGCCGCACACCCCATGGCGGTGTCCGCGCACTACCTGCGAGCGCCCGACTCCGCGGCAGCCGAGGTGCGCACCGAGGTGGTGCGGACCGGTCGGCGGGTGTCGACGGCGAGGGCGACGTTGTGGCAAGGCGACAAGCCGCAGATCGACGCGCTGGTCAGCACCGGCGAGCTGCATGCCGGCCCTGCCGAGTACGCCGCACGCCAGGCACCGGACATGCCCCCGCCGGAGGAGTGCGTACCGCCCGGGACGGAGAAGTTCGTCCTCGAGATCTTCGACCGCGTCGACCTGCGTATCGACCCGGCGACCTCGCCCTTCCCGAAGTTCACCGGCGACCCGACGATCCGCTACTGGTTCCGGCTGCACGACGGTTCCGAGCCCGATCCGTTCTCGCTGCTCGTCGCCGTCGACGCAGCACCCCCGACCGTGTTCAACCTGCAGCGCTACGGCTGGGCGCCGACCGTCGAGCTGACCGTCCTGCTGCGGGGCCTGCCGGCGCCGGGCTGGCTGCGCTGTGAGTCGACGACCCGGATGATGTCCGACGGCTGGTTCGACGAGGAGGCGTCGGTGTGGGACTCGACCGGCCGCCTGGTCGCCCAGTCCCGCCAGCTGGCCTTGGTCGGCCAGCGCCCGGACAAGCCCTCCCCCGGTTCGAAGTAGCACACAACCACCCACCGGAACCGGACAGGAAGCGCGGAACCCGTACAGATCGGCTCGGGTTGTGTGCTACTTCGAACGGGGAGGCAACCTTGGCGGCTTCGTCGTCGTACCAGGACGGGGAAGACAGACGGAGGTAGCTGGTGGCAACCGACCGCGACGAGGAGTACCGCGCGTACGTCGTGGCCCGACGGGCCTCGCTCGTGCGCACGGCGACCTTCCTGGCCTGCGGCGACCATCACGTCGCCGAAGATCTCGTCCAGACCGCGCTCATGCGGATGTACGTCGCATGGCCGCGGGTGCGCCAGGACACCGTGGACGCCTACGCCCGCAAGGCGTTGGTCAACGCGCTGATCGACACCAAGCGTCGCGGCTTCGCGCGCCACGAGCACTCCCGAGCTGAGCTTCCCGACGTCGCGGCGCTGGAACCACCGGCGCCGACCGACACCGAGCACGCCGTGTTCGCCGCCCTCGCCGCGCTGCCGGCGCGGATGAGGGCAGCCGTGATCCTTCGGCACCTGAGCGAACTGACGGTTGCTGAGACCGCGGAGGCACTCGGCTGCAGCGAGGGCACCGTGAAGAGCCAGACCTCCCGAGCCCTGGATCAGCTACGGGAGTCACTGACCGCCGCGGGGTTGCCGCTCGGCGCCCGCGATCACGACGTACCAGCGACTGCGAGGACTTCATGAGTGACATCACCGACCTGTTCCGGCGAATCGGCCCGGACGGCACCAGCATCGCCGCCGACGCGACCGTCGACGGGGACCTGACGCGGGGCCATGCCGCCCTCGTCAGGGCACACCGGCGTTCCGTCGTACGCCGCTCGATGGTCGCGACCGGCGGGTTGGTCGTGGCCGCGGTTGTCGCGGTGACCGCGACCCAGCTCGGCGGCAGCAGCCCGACGACCAACGCTGCCCCGCGCGGACCGGCTCCCATCGTGAGCGCCCACCACGCGAGCGCGGTGAAGCTCGTCGACTGGACCGGGGCACAGCTCAACGGCTTCACCGTCGACGAGGTCCCGGCCGGCTGGCACCTGTCGACGTCCACCCAGTACGCGTTGCTCATCACCCCCGACGGGTCGACGGACGACGATCCGGACGCGTTCGTGGGCAAGCTTGCCGTCTTGACCTCCTCGGTCGACGAGCACGGCCTCGGCAGCGGCGACCCGGTGACGGTCAACGGCCAGCCCGGCCGGGTCGACCTGCAGGACGGCACGCTGCTGCTGCGCTACAACGACCCGAACGGGTTCGGCGTCGACATCCAAGCCCCGCCGGCGCTGCACTGGACCGACGCCCAGATCGTGGCGTTCGCCGAGGGTGTCCACGTGACCGGCAACGCGGTCCACAGTCACGGGTAGACCGTCATCAGGGGCGGGGTCAGGCATCCGCTGCGCGGGCATCTGACGCCGCCGTCGGCGGTTTGGCTGGCCCTAGGGAATCACTGATCAATGCCGTCCGTCGCGAGCGGGCGACGCGCAGCAGGACATGCATTGATCAGTGATTCCCTAGTGTCTACAGCGTGGAAGATCCCGCGGCCGTTGCGCCCGAACGCATTGATCCTCGCCTGAAGCAGGTCGCCGACGAAGCCAAGGGCTTCATGCCCCTGGACGAGGCCGAGGCGTTGTACGACGCGGCGTGGGCGGTGGCGCCGTACGGTCCGATCCTCGAGATCGGGACCTACTGCGGGAAGTCCGCCACCTGGCTGGGCGCGGCGGCAGCGGCGCGCGGCGGCACCGTGGTCACGATCGACCACCACCGGGGGTCCGAGGAGAACCAGGCCGGCTGGGAACACCACGACGCCGAAGTGGTCGATCCCGAGACCGGGTTGATGGACACCCTGCCGTTCTTCCGCCGGACGATGCACGCGGCTGGTCTGGAAGACACCGTCGTCGCGGTGCTCACCAAGAGCCCGACCGCAGCCGCGCTGTGGTCGACGCCGCTGGCGATGCTGTTCATCGACGGCGGCCACGCCGAAGAGCACGCGCAGGCCGACTACACGAACTGGTCCGGCTTCGTGATGCCGGACGGCGTGCTCGCGATCCACGACGTGTTCGAGGACCCGGCCGACGGCGGGCAGGCGCCGTTGCACATCTACCAGCGCGCGATCACCGACGGCTTCACCGAGGTCCGGCACGTCGGCAGCCTCAGAGTCCTGCGGCGTACCTCGAAGTGACGGGCGACAGGGCGTAAGTAGGAGTCGGTCGCGACTAGTGCGAGGTTGCGCGCTCTTCGCAGCCGCAGGCGACCGCTTCGAGGCGGACCGGCAGCGGGAGCTCGTCGGCCCGGAAGATCCCGGAGGCAGGGGTCGCGCGAGACAGCGCGTCGGCGGCCAGTACGACGGCGGCGGCGGTCCATGTCGACTGCTCGGCCGGCCAGTTGACCTGGGCCTCGAACTGCCAACCGGTCCAGTACGACCCGTCCTCGGCACGCAGATGCTGGATGTCGGCGAACATCTGCAGCGCCTCTTCGGTCAGGTCGACGGTGTCGAGTGCCATCACGCACTCCGCGGTCTCCGCCCCGGTGACCCACGGTTCGTCGTCGACACATCGGATGCCCAGACCCGGTACGACGTAGCGGTCCCAGCGAGTCTTGAACCGTTCGATGGCAGCGGCGCCGCGCAGCGCCCCGCCGAGCACCGGGTAGTACCAGTCCATCGAGAAGCGGTCCTTCTCGGCAAAGACCTCAGGGTGCTCGGCGATCAGGTGCCCGAGCCGTCCCGCCGCGATCTCCCACTCCGGCTGAGGCTCGTTGAAGTGCTCGGCGAGACGCAGCCCGACCCGAAGCGACTGGTAGGTCGACGAGCAGCCGGTCAGCAGCGGACCGCCGTCACGCTCCTCACCGTCCTTCGTGACCGACCAGGCGATCTCGCCGCGATCGGTCGCGTACGACGTGACGAAGTCCAAGCCCGCGCGCACGTGCGGCCACATCCGGTCGAGCTCGGCGTCGTCGCCGGTGATCAGGTAGTGGTGCCAGGCCCCGACGGCGATGTAGGCGCACTGGTTGGTCTCGATCGTGTCGTCCTCGACGACCCCGCCGGTCCGCTTCGACACCCACGAACCGTCCGGGAGCTGGGTACGGCGCAGCCACTCGTAGGCCTCGGCGACCGGCTCGGTGAGGCCGGCGACGGTCATCGCCATGGCACCTTCGATGTGGTCCCACGGATCGGTGTGCCCGCCGACGAACCACGGGATCGCGCCGTCCGGCTCCTGCGCGCGGGCGATCGACTCCGCGGTCGCCACGATCTGCTCGGCGCTGATGATGCCGGCCACCGCCGGGATTGCCGTCGCGCTACGCCGCGGCATGGGCCGTCTCCGAGGATGCCGCCGGCTTGTCCGCGTAGACCACGAGGCTCTTTCCCATGACCGGGTTGAGCAGCTTCTCCGCCGTACGCGTCAACCAGGGCGCCGACATGATGTCCCACACGAGCAACTTGTTGTAGGTCCGCGACGGCAGGCTCTCGCGGCCGAACGTGCAGTTGAGCCACCAGTACGGCGAGTGCAGCGCGTGTGCGTGGTGCTGGCTTCGCGGCACCAACCCGGACTCGGTCAACCGTGCCTTGAGCTGGTCCCCGCGGTAGATCCGGATGTGGCCCCCGGGCACGTGCTGGTACTCCTTGGGCAGCGCCCAGTTCAGCTGCTCCGGCCACCACCGCGGCACGGTGACGGCGACGCGACCGCCCGGCTTGACCACCCGCGCGATCTCCGCCATCGCACGCTCGTCGTTCGGGATGTGCTCGAGCACCTCCGCGCAGACCACCGCGTCGAAGGCGCCGTCGGGGAACGGCAGCGCCAGGATGTCGCCGCGGGCGACCGTCGCCGACGAGCCCTCGGGCGCCTCGCCACCCGTGGCCATCGCGTAGAACATCGTCTGCACCTGGCGCAGCTCGTCGAGGCTGTAGTCGAACGCGACGACCTTGGCGCCGCGCCGCAACAGCTCGAAGGCGTGCCGACCACCACCGCAGCCGAGATCGAGGACGCGGTCGCCGGGGTTGACCGGGAACTGCTCGAAGTCGACGGTGAGCATTACTTCCGCGCTGCCTCTGCCGCCTTGCGCTCGATCGCCTCGGTGTAGACCTCGACCATCGACTCGGCGACCCGGCGCCAGGTGTAGGACGTCTCGATCCGCTTGCGGCCGGCGGCCCCGATCGCGTTGCGGCGCTGGTCGTCGTCGAACAGCGCCGAGAGCGCGTCGGCGAGTTCCTCAGGGTTGCCCGGCTCGACCAGCACCCCGCTCTTGCCGTCAGTGCCGACGACCTCCGGCAGCGCGCCACCGGTCGTCGCGATCAGCGGAGTGGCGCAGGCCATCGCTTCGACCGCCGGAATCGAGAACCCTTCGTACAGCGACGGCACCACGGCCACTTCGGCCGACCCGAGCAGCTCGGCGATCGCGTCGTTGGACAGTCCGGAGACGAAGCGGACGGTGTCGCCGAGATTGAGGTCCTTCACCGCTCGCGCGACCGGACCGTCCGGGTTCGGCTTGCCGACGACGACCAGCTCGACGTCGTGCCCGGTGCGGAGCTTGGCGACCGCCTCGAGCAGCACCTTGACGCCCTTGATCGGGGAGTCCGAGCTGGAGACCGCCACGATCCGGCCGCGCACCCGCGGGGCCTTCGGCGGGCGGAAGGTCAAGGTGTCGACGCCGATCGGCACGACCTTCATGACGCCCGGGTCGACCTTGAAGTCGCGGGCGATGTCCTGACCCGAGTTGGTCGAGACCGTGACGATCGAGGACAGCTGGCTTGCGACCTTGCCCTGCATCTTCGTGAAGCCGTACCAGCGCCGCTTGCCGAGCTTCTGGCGGATCCCCTGCGCGTTCTCGATCTCCACGACGCGGTCCACGCTGACCGGGTGATGGATGGTCGCGATCAGCGGCAGGATCTTCTGGATCTGGAGCATGCCGTAGCCGAGCGTCTGGTTGTCGTGGACGACGTCGAAGTCGGCCACGCGGGCTTTCAGGAGACGGGCGGCGCGCAGCGAGAACGTCAGCGGCTCGGGGAACCCGCCGGTGCCCATGTGCAGGAACTCGAGCACGTCGATCCAGTCGCGGTACTCCTTCGGCCGCGGGATCCGGAACGGGTCCGGCTCGCGGTAGAGGTCGAGGCTGGCCAGCTTGGTGAGCGACGGGCCGGCGTCGAGCTCCGGATACGGCTGGCCGCTGATCACCTCGACCCGGTGGCCGAGCTCGACCAGCTCACGGGAGACGTGGCGGACGTAGACGCCCTGGCCGCCGCAGTGGGGCTTGCTGCGGTAGGACAGCAGCGCGATCCGCAGCGAGGCGGGGTCAACCGATCGGGGGAAGTCGTCGACCACGGGGTTGCCGCACCTCGCTCCTAGGCGCGCAACCGCGCGACGTTAACAGGCGCGACCATTCCGCGCACGGACCCTGAATG
>DASZRO010000025.1 GCA_035550055.1 Mycobacteriales bacterium
CTACCCCTGCCAGGACCAGCCGAGGTTGAAGATCGCGCTGACCACCAGGCCGATCACCAGCAGCGCGCCGGCGCGGCGGACGTGCAGGAAGGCGGCAGCGGCGTACCAGAGCGGCCAGATCGGGTAGTGCTTCGGTGGCTCGGCCGGAGGTGGGGCGAGGATCGCCTTCCAGACCTGCACGAGCCGCGGAACCGCGAGTACGACGAGCGCGGTCAGCCACGGCAGCGCCTCGACGGCGATACCGACACCGACGGTGACGTAGAACGCGGTGAGCAGGCCGTTGGTCGCGACGCGGGCGCGGTGGTTGCCGAGGATCACCGGCAGTGTGCGGGTGCCGGTCGGTGCGTCGTACGGGATCTTGTCGACGTGTTTGCCCATCAGCACCGTCGTGCAGAGCAAGCCGTACGGGATGCTCGCGACGATGACCTGCCACGGCAGGTATCCGGTGGCGGCGAGGTAGGTGCCGCCCACCATGAGCGGTCCCCATACGACGAGGACGTCCGGCTCGCCGAGCCCCCGCTTCTTCAGCCGCAGCGGCGGCGCGGTGTACGCGACGGACAAGATGATGCCGGCCGTCGCAAACGCCACGACGCCCCAGCCGCGCCGGTCCAGCAGCACCGCAGCGATCGCGAGGTCGCCGAGCGTGGTCAGGGCGATCGCGGTGTACAGCTGACGCGCGGTGACCAGGTTGGACAGCAGCGGGTGCGGCGCGTACAGCGTGCGCGGGTAGCTCTCGGTGTCGTTGCCGACACTGGTGTCGAACAGGTCGTTGGACAGGTTGTTGTTGAGGTGGGCCAGGACGATGCCCGCGATCGCGAGGACCAGGTCGACGGTGTCGAACCCGGGCGCCCGCACCGCGAGCAGGCCGCCGACGAGGCCCGCGAAGACCGTCATCGGCAGCACCGCTGCTCGGGTGACGACGATCCAGCGGGTCACCCAGTCGATGTCGTTGCCGGCCGCGGGCGGCGGGTTGGTCGTGGTCAGCGCGTAGAGCCACGATCGCGGCCCGCGCCCCGACGTCGGTGGCGCGGCGAGCTCACGCTCCCGCTTGCCTTGCCGCTCGTCGGTTGCGGTCACGGCGTCAGCGTCGCACGGCACCGTACGGATCGCCCAGCAGTGCGTGAAAGAGTGCCGGTATGCACTACAGGGACAAGGCAGCCGTCATCACCGGCGCCGGATCGGGCATCGGGCGGGCGCTGGCGGTCGAGCTGGCGCGGCGCGGCGCGAAACTCGCGATCTCCGACATCAACGACGACGCGCTCGCCGAGACCGCCGCGTTGTGTGAGCGCGCGGGAGGCGGCGGCCACAAGTACCACCTCGACGTCGCCGACCGGCAGGCGGTGCTGGCACACGCCGAGCAGGTGGCGCACGACCTCGGCGGTGTGAACCTGGTCGTCAACAACGCCGGCGTCGCGCTGATGGCCACCGTCGAGGAGATGAGCTGGGAAGACCTCGACTGGCTGATGGGCATCAACTTCTGGGGCGTCATCCACGGTACGAAGGCGTTCCTGCCGCACCTGATCGCCTCGGGCGACGGTCACCTCGTGAACGTGTCGAGCGTCTTCGGGTTCATCGGGGTGCCGTCGCAGAGCGCCTACAACGCGGCGAAGTTCGGCGTACGCGGCTTCACCGAGGCGCTGCGCCAGGAGATGCTGATCGCCGGCCACCCGGTGGCGGTCAGCTGCGTGCACCCCGGCGGCATCAAGACCAACATCGCGCGAGACGCCCGCGCCGCACGCGACCTGATGCCGCAGGAGCAGCGCAGCGAGCAGTTCGAGCGCGCCGCGCGCACCACGCCGGAGAAGGCCGCCCAGATCATCCTGCGCGGCGTCGACCGCAAGAAGGCGCGCATCCTCGTCGGCCCCGACGCCTACGTCTTCGACGCCATCCCCCGGGTGACCGGCTCGGGCTACCAGCGGATCGGCGCCTCGGTCGCCAAGTGGGCGACCAAGCGGGCCGGCGTGGAGCTGTAACAGCGGCGTGACTCTCGTCCTCGACGACCTGACCCGCCGCTTCGGCGCGGTGACCGCTCTCGACGGGCTGTCCTTCACCGTCGAGGCCGGGAAGGTGTCCGGCTTCCTCGGGCCGAACGGCGCCGGCAAGACCACCACGATGCGGGCGATCTTCGGGCTCACCGACCTCGATCGCGGCAGCGTCCGATGGGACGGCAACCCGGTGAGCGCCGACGTCCGCAATCGGTTCGGCTACATGCCCGAAGAGCGTGGGCTGTACCCGTCGATGCTGGTCGGCGAGCAGGTCGAGTACTTCGCCCGGCTGCGCGGGCTCGACGCGGCCACGGCCCGAGCCGCAACCGCGCAGACCCTGGAGCGCCTCGGCGTCGCCGAGCGGGCCACCTCGAAGGTCGAGCAGCTCTCCCACGGCAACCAGCAGCGGGTCCAACTGGCGGTTGCGCTCGTCCACCAGCCCGAGCTGCTCGTCCTCGACGAGCCGCTCGCCGGACTCGACCCAGGCGGTATCGACGCGATCGGTGAGGTCCTGCGCGAGGAAGCGCGACGCGGCTGCTGCGTCCTGCTGTCGAGCCACCAGCTCGACCTGGTCGAAGACCTCTGCGAGTCGGTCACGATCATCGACCACGGCAGGCTGGTCGTCGCAGGCGACGTCGACACGCTGACCACCCACGGGACCGGCCGCCTCGTCGTACGCGTCGAAGGGGATCGGACCGGCCGTTGGGCGGCCAAGCTGCGCGGCGCGAAGGTGTCCGAGGTCGACGCGGGGGCGGTACGGCTGGCGGTCGACGACGGCGCGGACAGCGACGCGATCCTCGACGCCGCCCGGGCCGCCGGGCGGGTCACCGAGTTCCACTTCGAGCGGCGCCGGCTCTCCGAAGTGTTCCGGGAGGCACTCGGATGACCGCGCTGCCGATCGTGATCCTCGTCGTCGCCGTCGCCTTCATCGTCCGCCGATCCGCCCGCGGCCAAGGGACCCGCCAGGCCGGCACACCGCGCACCCTGCGCCTGACCGGCGCGGTCAGCAGCGGGATCGGGCTGGTCGCCACCCGCGAGATCCAGCAGCGCCTGCGCGGGCGCATCTTCCGGGTGGCGACGATCGTGATGCTGGTGGTGATCGCCGCCGCCATCGTGATCCCGACGCTCGGCGGCAACGGCAACGACCACACCAAGGTGGGCATCACCGGCTCGCTGACCAGCGCCGACCGCTCCGCGATCGTCGCGGTCGGCAAGCAGACCGACACCACGGTGGAGATCGTCTCCGAACCCACCGCGGCCACGGCGCGAGACGACGTACGCAGCGGCAACGTGGATCTCGCGGTCATCGACGGCCGCGAGGTGATCGTCGATCGGGCGCTGACGACCAGCGACGACTCGACGACGGCCCAGACCGCGCGAGCCCTCGCGTTGGTCCTCGGCGAGCAGCGCGCGTTCGCGGCGGCCAAGCTGAGCCCCGCCCAGCAGGCGACGCTCGCCGGCAGCGGACCTGTCACGATCGCCGGCCTCAAACCGGCCAAGGGCAGCGACGCCGACCAAGGCACCGCCGTGATCGGGCTGATCCTGCTGTTCGTGATGCTCAGCCAGTACGGCACGTGGACGCTGATGGGCGTCATGGAGGAGAAGGCCAGCCGGGTGGTCGAGGTGCTGCTCGCCGCGCTGCGGCCCAACCAGCTGCTCGGCGGGAAGGTGCTCGGGATCGGCGCTCTGGTGTTCGGTCAGGCGACGATCCTGGTCGGCTTCGCGCTCGGCCTCGGCGCCGCGGTGGGCTCCGACGTGCTGAACGGCACGGCACCGGTCGTCGTCGTCTCGGTCCTGTGCTGGCTGTTCCTCGGCTATGCGTTCTACAGTTGGGTGTTCGCCGCCGCGGGCTCGACCGTCGAACGTCAGGACCAGGTCCAGGCGATCGCGTTCCCCATCACCATCCCGCTGCTGATCGGCTACGTGTCGTCGATCACGGCGGTCAGCAGCGACCACGCGTCGTTGTACGTGACGGTCCTCGCCTACCTGCCGCCCACCGCACCCTTCGCGATGCCGGTTCTCGTGAGCTTGCACGCGGCGTCGTGGTGGCAGTTCACCCTGTCGGCGCTGATCACCGTCGGTTCGACAGTGCTGCTCGCCCGGTTCGCCTCCGCGATCTACCGCCGGGCGGTGCTGCGTACCGGCGGGCGGGTGAAGCTTCGTGACGTCGTGGGCGGCAGCCGCACGCAGGCGGGCCCACCTCGCACGAACGAGGCGTCGTAGCTCTTCAGCGGGTCATCGATCAGCCCGACCGCGGCCACCAGCCGGCAGCCCGACGCCCGCCCGTCGATGACGACGGCAACCGCCCCGCTGCCGTTGATGGTCTCGTTCTGGGTCCGCCAGGACTGTCCGGGCGCCACCAGCTGCGTAAGCGGCAGGTCGCACCCTTGCGCCGGGCAGTAGAGGAAGGTCACCGGCTGCGACAGGTCGTTGCGGAACTCGAGGATCTGCCCGCCCCCGACGGTGCTGATGTCCTGGCTGCACGCGGCGGCGCCCAGCAGCGCCGCACCGATCAGCCACGCTTTCACCGCCCAGGCCTACCACGACGGGCGGCGGCTGACCTCAGCCGAGAGCCGCCTCGATTGCGCTGACGACCTCGGGCGCGTCCGGCTTGACCTTGCTGCGGAACCTGGCGATCGGCTCGCCCTCGCGGCTGATGAGGAACTTCTCGAAGTTCCACTTCACGTTGCCGGCCTTGCCGTTGGCGTCCGGGGTCTTGGTCAGCTCGGCGTAGAGCGGGTGCTGACCGCCGCCTCTGACCTTGAGCTTTTCGAACATCGGGAAGGTCACGCCGTACGTCGTGGAGCAGAACATCGCGATCTTGGCCGCGTCGCCGCTCTCCTGGAACAGGAACTGGTTGCACGGGAAGCCCAGGACGGTGAACCCCTTGTCCTGGTAGGTCTCCTGCAGCCTCTGCAACGCCTCGTATTGCGGCGTGAAGCCGCACTTCGACGCGACGTTGACGGCGAGCATGACCTCGCCGGAGTGCTCGCCGAGCGTCGCCGGCGTGCCGTCGAGTGTGGTCAGCGGGATGTCGTAGAGGGACACGCGCGCTCCTGAAGATCCGTCCGGTTCGTCAGGAGACTATTCGGCTGTCGTCCCGAAACGGTTCAGACCATACGATCCGGCTATGGGCGACGCAGCGTTCGAGCTCCGCGGGATCAACCATCTGGCGCTGGTGTGCAGCGACATGGCGCGAACAGTCGAGTTCTACTCGGGCGTGCTGGGCCTGCCGCTGACCAAGACCATCGAGCTGCCGGACGGGATGGGCCAGCACTTCTTCTTCGACATCGGCAACGGCGACTCGCTGGCGTTCTTCTGGTTCCCGGGCGCGCCCTCGCGCGCGCCCGGCGTCACCGCGCCGGCGGCGCTGCCCGGCCTCGGCGACATCACGAGCGCGGTCTCCACGATGAACCACGTCGCCTTCGACGTCACGGACGACCAGCTGGACTCCTACGCCGCGAAGCTGCGCGAGCGCGGGGTGCGCTGTATCGGACCGGTCAACCACGACGACAGCCCCGAAGGCTGGTCGATGGAGATGCACGACGGCGTGTTCATGCGCTCGGTGTACTTCTTCGATCCGGACGGGCTGAGCCTCGAGTTCGCGAGCTGGCTGCGCGCGCTGCGTCCGGACGACGTCAAGCACCAGCCGGCGGCGGCACTCAGCCGCAGCTGATCACCCCGGCCGCTTCCAGCGCTGCGAGCTCGTCCGCGTCGGTCCCGGCAAGCTCGGTCAGCACCTCGCGGGTGTGAGCGCCGAGCGGCGCCCCCGTCGTACGCACTTCGCCCGGCGTGGCGGAGAACTTCGGGACCACGCCGGTCATTGGCACCTGCCACCCCTGATACGACGCGAGCCGCAACACCATGTCACGCGCGGCGTAGTGCGGGTCGCTGACCATGTCGGCAGCGGTGAAGATCCGGCCCGCGGGGACCCCGCCTTCCTGGAGGCGTTGCAGCAGCGTTTCTCCGTCGAAGCGCACCGCCCACGCGGCGATCAGGTCGTCGAGCTCGGCCTGGCGCTCGGCCCGGGCCCGGTGGGTGGCGTAGCGCTCGTCCGTCGCGAGCTCGGGACGACCCATGACGACGCACAGCCGTGCGAACACCGCGTCGGCGTTGGCCGCGATCAGGATCTCGGTGCCGTCGCCGGCGCGATAGACGTTGGAGGGCGCGACGCCCGGCAGCACGCTGCCGGAACGCTCGCGGACGACGCCACCGAGCTCGTAATCGGCCATCGTCGACTCCATCAGGGCAGCGACCGCCTCGTAGATCGCGACGTCCACCTCCTGGCCGCGCCCGGTCCGGCGTACCTCGTTGAGTGCGGCGAGTACGCCGATCACCGTGAACAGCGACGTCAGCGCGTCGCCGAGGCTCACCCCGTAACGGCTCGGCGGGCGATCCGGGCTGCCCGTCGTGTAACGGATGCCGCCCATCGCCTCGCCGATGCTGCCGAAGCCCGCGTCGGTCGAGCGCGGCCCGGTCTGCCCGAAGCCGGAGACGTGGGCGAGGACCAGGCCCGGGTTCGCCGCCGACAGCGCGTCGTAACCGAGTCCCCACTGCGCCATCCGGCCCGGCCGGAAGTTCTCGGTCACGACGTCGACGCGCGCCGCCAGCCGGCGTACCAGGTCCTGGCCCGACGCGGTCCGGATGTCGATGCACACCGACCGCTTGTTGCGACCGATGGTCGGCCACCACAGGCCGTCGCCCTCGTGCAGCACTCCCCACCGCCGCATCGGGTCGCCGTCACCGAGCGGCTCGATCTTGATGACGTCCGCGCCGTAGTCGCCGAGCAGCTGGCCGGCGAACGGGCCGGCGATGAGCGAACCGAGCTCGAGCACCGTCGTCCCGCTGAGTGGACCTCCCGTCGTCACCAGCGCGCGCCGGCCCATTCCACGATCAGGTCGGCGACCGCGTCGCGAGCTCCTGCCGGCTCCTCGAAGTAGTGGGCGCCCGGCAGCGAGTGCAGCGACTTGTCGGTCGAGGCGATCGCCCCGGCGATCTTGGCGGCGTCGCTGGGGAAGACCCCGACGTCAGCGTCAGCGCTGATCACGAGCGCCGGCACGCTGACCCGGGCGAGATGCGGTTCGCCGCGGCACTGTGAGGTCTCGAGGCTCCACATCGACAGCCAGGTCCGCAGCGTGTTGGCGATGCCCAGTCCCCACACGGACTTGTTGGCGCGCTCCGGCACCCCGCCGTAACAGAGGTTGGCCGGCCGGTTGCTCGGGTCGACCGTCGGGTCGACCATGCGCGGATCGGCCCAGGTCCGCGACAGCGGGAACACCCGGTCCACGAAGCCGAGCGCCGTGATCCGCTCGAGCTCGCTCTTGCACCAGTCGGTGATCCGCTGGTTGCGGGCGACCTGCGCGGCGCGGTAGCGCTCGACGAACTCCGGCGGGTACGGCGGGCCGTTGTCCGGGTTCCACAGGTCGAGCTCCGGGTCGGTCTTGGTCGGGTCGAACTCGTCGATGACCGCGCCGTCCATCCAGCTGGTCAGCACGTCCGGTCGGCCGGGGTGAGCGGCCAGCGCCACGTAGCCGTCGGCCGGGATCAGCTCGTCGATGCCGACCGCGGGCTTCATGCCGAACGCCGGGCGGACGTTCGCCTCGACGGCCTGCGACTGGTAGGCCGACATGAGTGATCCGCCGCCGGAGTTGCCGAGCAGGATGACGGTCTCGACGCCGGCGACCTCCTTGAGCCAGCGGACGCCGACGCCGATGTCGACCAGCGCGTGGTCGAGCAGGAA
>DASZRO010000026.1 GCA_035550055.1 Mycobacteriales bacterium
GGCCCACAACTGAAAAGCGGAAGGTCGGCGGTTCGACCCCGCCCCTGCCCACCACTAGCGCGGATGTGCCACCGCTGCCGCTACAGCGCTACCGATGTGTCATTCGCATCGCCGCGTAGCCTCGCTACTCGTGCCAGCTCTGCGTACCACCACCCTGATCGCCGGCGCCGCCGTCGTCGTGGCGCTGGCAGGCACCGGCGTCGCGATCGGCCGCTCCGCCTCGTCCTCGTCAGGCTCCGCGACCTCCGGCCGCACGCCGGTCACCGCGCCTGCCACCCCGGTCTCGCCACCCAGCACCCCGCCTGGCACCTCGTCGGTGGTCCCGGTCAGCCCGCCGCCGTCACCCGGTGGCGCCGGTACGACGCCGAGCGCACCCCCGACACCGACCACCAAGCTCGCGACCGAGCTCGCCGCCACCTTCCGGCGCGCGATCGCCCAGCACACCGTCCACACCGTCGCGAAGAACGTCTCCAAGAAGAGCGGCACCGCGACCTTCGACGACTACGACGGCGTACGGGTCGGCAGCCAACACATCACGATCAACGGCGGCAACGTGAAGGTGCGGGTCATCGGCCCGACGACCTACCTCAACGGCGACGCCAAGGGCTTGGCGATCTACGGCATCACGCCCCAGGAGGTGCAGGCGCTGCACGGCCAGTGGCTGCCACTCGTCGCGGGTCAGGCCGGCTACCGGACGATCACCGCGGGTGTGACCATCTCCTCGACCCTGTACGCCGACGAGCTGAGCGGGCCGCTGACCCGCACCCCGACCAAGACCCTCGCGGGGGTGACGGTCTACGGCATCTCCGGGGAGGGCACCGGCCCCGGCTCGCCGAAGGGGTCACACGCGACGCTGTGGATCAGCAAGCAGACGGGCCTGCCGGTCGAGTTCGACGCCGCAAACCGCACCACGACGATCACCGAGACCTTCGAGGACTGGGGCAAGCCGATCCACGTCGAGACGCCGGCGAACGTCTACGGCCGTCCCGGACTGGCCAGCTGACCGAACGCCGGTCACGGTCAGGGCCGGTACTCGGCCGCCAGGAGCGCGACGTCGTCGCTGAGCCGGCGGCCGGCGAAGCGGTGGAGCCGCTCGAGCACCTCGTCGAGGGAGTACTGCAGGTCGCCTGACTCCAGCGGGGAGACCACCCAGTTGAGGTCGACGAAGGCTCCCGCCTCGTCCCGGGTCTCGTTGACCCCGTCGGTGTAGAGCAGCAGCCGGTCGCCGGGGTTGAGCCAGCCCGACGTCGCGGTGGGCGCGGCGCCGAGCCCGAGGGGCAGCGCGTGGACGACGGACAGCTCACCGCCGCTGCCCCCGACGAACAGCTGCGGCGCGGGATGCCCGCAGGACACGACCGAGTAGGCGCCGTCGTCGCGCACCTCGGCCAGAACCGCGGTCGCGAAGTCCTCCTCCGACAGGTACGGCCGCAGCCGGCGGTCCATCTGCCGTGCGACTTCGGCGAGGTCGGGCAGATCGGCCGCCGCGGCGCGGAACTCCCCCAACACGATCGTCGCGATCCGGATCGCGGTCAGTCCCTTGCCTCGCACGTCGCCGACCAGCAGCCGCACCGAGCCGGCGCGGGGAACCACCTCGAACAGGTCGCCGCCGATCAGTGCCTCGGCGCTCGCACTCACGTAACGACCGGCCAGCGACACCGCGCCGAGCCGCGGCGGCACGGGCGCGAGGATCGCGCGCTGCGTCGCCTCGGCGACCCGCCGTACGTCGGCGAGCCGGCCCGACTGCTCGCGGAACGTCTCCGCTGTCTCCAGCGCGACCGCCGCCCGTCGCGCGACGTCTTCGACGAACGACACGTCCTCCGGTGCGTACTGGCGCCCGGAGTCCGCGTAGAGCAGCGTGATCGCGCCGAACGTCCCGCTGCGGCCGGTCAGCGGGACCACCATCGCGCTCGACATCCCGAGCGCGCGGATGACGTCGCGGTGCTCCTCCGACGTCGCCATCGCCGCGATGACCTCGGTGTCGAGGACGGGGAACAGCCGGCTCTCACCCGACGCGACGACCTCAGGCGCGCCTCCCGGACGGTTCCCGGCGAGCGGGAAGCGCCCGGCCATGCTCTTCGCCCAGGCGAGCTGTCCCGGATCGCTGTGGTAGAGCGCGGCGACCTCGAGCCCGTCGTCGGAGGCCAGCTGGATGATGCACCAGTCGGCGAGCGTCGGCACGAGCAGCCGCGTGACGGCGTCCATCGTCGCCTCGAAGTCCAGGCTGGACGCGAAAGCGACGGAGGCCTCGGCCAAGAACGCGAGCCGGCGCCGGGCGGCGTCCGCCCGCTCCATGGCGAGCGCCCGCTCGAACGCCTGCGCCAGGGCGTCCGCCATCGCGCCGACGAAGCCGATCTGGGTTTCCTCGTCGACGTCGGTCACCGCTCCGAAGGCGATCGTCAGTACGCCGAGGATGTGCTCCCCGACCCGCAGCGGCGCGACGTGCAGGCTCGTCTCGTGCGGGTAGATGTTGGCGAGCTTCGGGAACCTGGCAGCGAGCTGGGCACGGTTGCGGAAGTACATCGCGGTCCCGGTCCGTACGACGAGCGGGCCGGGCAGGTCTGCGGCCAGCGGCAGCTCGCGGTACGCCGGGTCGCGCGACGCCGGGTTCTCCCCGCCGACGGCCGCCGATCGCAGTACGCCGTCCTCGCCGAGCAGATACACCCGGACGTTCTGCGCGTCGAGATCCCCGAGCGCATTGCGGGTGATGACCTCGGTGATGTCGGCGACCGTGGCCGCGCCGGTCAGCTCGCGCGTGATCCGTTGCAGCAGCTGCAACCGGTCCCACGTGTCGTCGAGCGAGGACAGTCGCTCCACCTCGGCGGCGAGCGCCTCGGGGAACGACGGCGGCGCAGGCGGCGGGTCGCCGCGCTCAGCCGCGCGCAGCTGCTCGATCAGCGCCTCGACGTACCAGCGACGGAAGACCCGGTGCAGCACGGGAGCGCTCATCGTGAGCAGCCGTGCCGCGCGCGCGTACCGGTCCGCCGCGTCCAACGCCTCCAGGTAGCGCTCGCCGGCGTCGGCGGCAGAAAGCGGCAGGGTCAGGACCAGCTCGACCTCACTGTCACCCCGGTTCGCCGCGGCCAGCGCCTGCCGCTTGATCTCCGCCCGGGCCTGGGCGAAGTCCTCCGTGACGACCTCCACCAACCTGGTGATCGGCTCGGGCATGACCCGGCCGGTCGCGGCCTGCTCCGCCTTGAGCAGGGTCATCTCGCGCACCACGTTGTCGATGTGCGCCTTCGCGGCGAGCAGCAGATCGGTCGACACCGCCCCGACCCGCACCGTGTAGTGCGGCTCCGGCTCGTCGTCGAAGATCGCGGTGAGATCCAGGTCGAGACCGCTCGCCGGCGCGTTCGACCCGCTTTCGGCGTCCTCGGGCCGATCGCTGATCTCGGCCCACACGACCTTGCCGCCCGGCGACTCGGTGACGCCCCAGCCGCTGGCGAGCGCCGCGATGAGCGACAGCCCGCGACCGGTCATCGTGTCGACGCTGGCGCGCCCGACGACCGGCAGCGTGCGCCCGGCGTCCTCCACCTCGAGCCGCAGCGCCGTGCCGGTACGCGACAGCCGCAGCGTGACCGGCTCCTTGCCGTGCAGGATCGCGTTGGTCACCAGCTCGGACACCACCTGCTCGGCATCGTCGACCAAGTGGGAAGGCTCGTCAGCGAACCACTGCGCGGTGAACCGCCGCGCCTTGGGAACCGCGTCCGGCTCGGTGCCGAGCGTCAGCTCACAGACGGGTAACACTCGGCCTCATCTCCGGGCGGTCGAGCCCGGCGCTTGTTCGGTCGGCATCGCTGCCGATCTCCCCCAATCGTCCCTGCGACATCATGGCAGCGAAGCGAGCGAGTTGCGCACCGGGTCCGAACGACATCCGGACGCCCGGGCGTTTGAACGCCCACCGGTCTGGCCACGTTGATCAAGTCGATAGCCTCGACGCGCGCCGGCGCCCCACCCGCAGGAGTAACCAGATGAGTCATGCGCGACGCCCTGCGACGTTCGGCATCGCAGTCCTGCTCGCGGTCGCCGTCGCCGGTTGCGGCGGATCGAGTACGCCGGGCGCCGCGGTCCACGTGTCCGGGCCGACCGTCACCATCAAGGACTTCGCGTTCTCGCCGGACACCCTTCACGTGAAGGTGGGCGCCACGGTCACCTTCGTCGAGGAGGACACCGTGCCGCACAACGCCACCGGCTCGGGCGACGCGAGCTTCATCAAGTCGCCGACGCTGAGCAAGGGCCAGACCTACACCGTGACGTTCACCAAGCCGGGGACCTACCCGTACACCTGCACCATCCATCCGTACATGCACGGCGCCGTCGTCGTCAGCAAATGAGGAAATGATGCGGCGTCTTGCGGTCTTCGGCGCGATTGTGGCGTCGGTGCTCGCCGGTGTCGCACCCGGCTACGCCGCGACGCGCTCGGCGCCGGCTGCCCCCACGCCGCTGCCGGTCGTCAGCACGATCACCCGCACGCTGCAGGACACCGTCCCCGCGCTGGTGCGCACCGCGACCGACCTCGGCGCGCTGGCACCGCTCACCTCGCTTCAGGTCGCGTTGCCGCTCGCGCTGCCCGACGAGAGGGGCCTCAGCCGTTACGTCGCGGCCGAGTACCGACCGGGGTCAGCAGAGTTCCACCGGTTCCTGAGCCCGGCGCAGTTCGGTGCCCGGTTCGGCGCGCCGCAGCCGGAGCTCGCCTCCGTGGTCGCCGCGCTGCGGGGACTCGGCCTCCACGTCGACACGCCCGACCCCAACCGGCTGTTCGTCACGGCGTCGGGCCCGGCGCACCTGCTCGAAGACGTCTTCGGTACGGCGATCGACCGGTTCCGGTCCGGTGGCCGGTCGTTCTTCGCCAACACCGCCGACATCAGACTGCCGGCGAGCCTTGCCGACGCCGTCGCCGGCGTCATCGGCCTCGACGACGCCGCGCGACCCCAAGCGCGAGTCGTCGCCGGCCGGCCTGCCGCCGCCTCCTCACCCGCGGTCACGCCCGACCTGCTCACGATCGGGCAGGACGGCGGCACGACGCCCTGCCCGGCCGCGATCGCGGGCGTCGGCTACACCGCACCCCAGCTGGCCTCGGCGTACGGGTTCGACGGCCTCTACGCCAAGGGCTACCTCGGTCAGGGCATGTCCGCGGCACTCGTGGAGTTCGACGACTACCACGACAGCAACGTCGCGGGCGTGGAGTCCTGCTACCACCTGTCGACCCCGGTCACCCGCCGCCCGGTCGACGGCGGGTCGGGCGGCCCCCCGGCCGCAGGCGAGATCGAGGACATGGCCGACATCACGACGATGCTCGAGATGCTGCCGAAGCTCGCGCACCTGTACGTCTACGTCGCGCCGAACACCGGGCTCGGCGAGGTCGACCTCTACAACCGGTTCGTCACCGACGACGACGCCCCGGTCATCTCCTCGTCGTGGGGCAGCTGCGAGGAGCTCGCCAGCGCTGCCGACAACCGCCTCTACGCGGCGATCACCGAGGAGGCCGCCGCGCAGGGGCAGCAGATCTTCCAGGCGAGTGGGGATGCCGGCGCGATCGACTGCAGCGGAGCCGTCCCGGCACCGACGGGGGACAGCATCAGCGTCGAGCAGGAAGCAAGCGTGCCGTGGGTGACCGGCGTGGGCGGGACGGACCTCGGGCAGCGGACCGCCAACGGACTGCCCGGTCCGCGCAGCGAGGCGACGTGGAACGACGAGGGCGCCGGTGGCGGCGGGGTCAGCTCGCTGTGGCGGATGCCCGCCTGGCAGCGTGCGCTGCCGTCGGCCCGCACCGCGCCAGGGCGCAGCGGCACCGCATGCGGTGCCCCACGCGGCCAGCTCTGCCGGGAGGTTCCGGACCTGTCGGCGGACGCCGACTTCGACTTCGGCATGCAAGGCGGCAAGTCACAGCTCGCGGGCGACGTCGGCTCGCCCGGCTACTCGATCTACTGCGCCACGTCGAACTGCTCGCTCGTCGGCAGCCTGCTCGGCCTGCCGCTGCCGCTGCCGCCGACGAGCGGAATCGGCGGATGGGAGCCGGTCGGCGGCACCAGCCTGTCGACGCCACTGACCGCGTCCGCGGCGGTGCTGTGGGACCAGGAGGCGAAGGCCGCGCAGCTGTCCGGGCTCGGCCTGGTCAACCCCTCGCTGTACCGGCTCGCGGCCGACCCTTCGTCGTACGCCAGGGACTTCCACGACATCACGACGGACAGCAACGACGCGCAGTACGCCGGGGACTGTCCGGTCGGCTGCAACCGCCACCACCTCTACGCCGCCGCCAAGGGCTACGACATGGCCACGGGCCTCGGCAGCTACGACGCCGCCGCCCTCGGCGCCGACCTGGTGAAGCTCGCCGCGCGGGTGAGCCTGCTGCCGGACCACGTGACGGTCTACGGCTACCACCACGGCGTCGCGACGACGGCGCCGGTCGCCGTGAGCACCGGGTTCCGCAGCGGCAGCTACGTCGCGAAGAGCGACGCCGGCTGGCTGCACGTCCGCCGAGGCCGCGCTCCGGGGAACCTCCAGTGGTCAGCGACGCCGGCCGGCCTGACGACGGGGACGCACGTCGGGCACATCACCGTCACGGTCGCCGGTCACACCTCGGTGCTGACCGTGAGCTACTCGGTGTCTCCCCGCGCCGTGATGAAGCTGTCGACGACGCACCTGCGCTTCCACGAGATCGCGCTGAACTCCTCCGGCAAAGCGACGATCGCGACCTGCGCCGGACCGCTGTGGAACGACGAGCTCTTCGACGCCGTCGACGGCTCGCCGTCCCAGGTGACGGACTCCCCGTCGAAGCAGACGCTGCGGATCACCAACACCGGACCCGCCGGAAGTCAGCTGCACTGGCAGGCGGTCGCGACCACTCAGGTCGGCGCCTGGCTGAGCGTGGACCTCTTGCCCAAACACGCGACGGCGGCGCAGCGCCCCGCGCCCGCGCTCGTGCCGACCGACGGGACGCTGCCGGCCGCACAGCGCGCGACGCTGCCTCTGGTGTCCCTCGCCAACAGCAACGCGCTCGGCGGGTACCCGGCGATGCAGCAAGGCGTCTACCACGGGTCGGTCAAGGTCTACGACCTCGCGGACCCGCGCATCGTTCGCACCGTCCACGCCAGCCTCGTGCTCGGCAACGGCCACGGCACGCCGTACATCCGCAGCTACACCAAGTCCACGGCGCTGCACCTGGCGCGCGGTCAGCACAAGACCTTCACCATCCAGCTCAGCGACGGCAACGGCGCCTGCGGCTACCCCTACACCGTCGGCAGCGACGAGGACTGGGCGAGCCCGTCGTCAGCGACGTACGCCGGCACCGTGCCACCGACCGGGTCGCGCGCGGTGACGGTCAGCGTCTCGGCCAAGCACCTGAGCGCCGGACGGCACCCGTTCACGATCATCGTCCAGTCGCAGACCGCCGAGCCGAACCCCGACGTCATGCACTTCACGCTGACCGTCTCCCCGAAGTAGCACACAACCACCCCACCGAACCGGACAGGAATGGCGGAACCCCGCCGCTTCCGGGGAGTTCGTGTGCTACTTCGGGTCAGGGCTGGGTGTACGTGGACAGGAACTCGCCGATGCGGGTGATGGCGTCGGCGAGCACCTCGGCGTGCGGCAGTGTGACGATCCGGAGGTGGTCGGGGTCCGGCCAGTTGAAGCCGGTGCCGTAGGTCACGAGGATCTTCTCCGCGCGCAGCAGATCGAGGGCGAACCGCTGGTCGTCCTTGATCGGGTAGACCTCGGGGTCGAGCCGCGGGAAGGCATACAACGCCCCTTGCGGCTTCGTGCACGAGACGCCGGGGATGTCGTTGAGCATCCGCCAGGCGACGTCGCGCTGCTCGCGCAGCCGGCCGCCCGGCAGGATCAGCTCGTTGATGCTCTGGTAGCCGCCGAGCGCGGTCTGGATCGCGTGCTGCGCCGGCACATTGGCGCACAGCCGCATGTTGGCGAGCAACGAGACGCCCGACACGTAGCTCTCGGCGTGCTGCTTCGGACCGCTGATGACCACCCACCCGGCGCGGAATCCGGCCACCCGGTAGGCCTTCGACAGGCCGCTGAACGTCAGGCAGATGACGTCGGGCGCAAGCGAGGCCAGCACCGTGTGCTCGGCGTCGTCGTAGAGGATCTTCTCGTAGATCTCGTCACTGAAGATGACCAGGTCGCGCTCGCGGGCGAACTGCACGATCGCCTCGAGGGTCTCCTTGGGATACACCGCGCCCGTGGGGTTGTTCGGGTTGATGACGACGATCGCCTTCGTACGATCGGTGACCTGCGCCGCCATGTGCTCGAGGTCCGGCTGCCAGTCCTGGGACTCGTCGCAGCGGTAGTGCACCGCGCGGCCGCCCGACAGCACCGTCGTGGCGGTCCACAGCGGGTAGTCCGGCGCCGGGATCAGCACCTCGTCGCCCGGGTTGAGCAACGCCTGAAGGGTCATTGAGATCAGCTCGCTGACGCCGTTGCCGAGATAGATGTCATCGACGGTGACGCCCTCGACACCCTTGAGCTGGTAGTACTGCTCCACCGCCGTACGCGCGGAGTAAAGGCCCTTGGACTCGCTGTAGCCCTGCGCGGTGTGCAGGTTGCGGGTGATCGCCTGCAGGATCTCGTCGGGCGCTTCGAAGCCGAACGGCGCGGGGTTTCCGATGTTGAGCTTGAGGATGCGGTGGCCCTCCTGCTCCATCCGGGCTGCCTCGTCCAGCGCCGGGCCACGTACGTCGTACACGACACCCTGGAGCTTGTCGGACTGGCGCAGGTCCACGTCCTCTACCCGCCCTCCACGCTGCTAGGAAGCCGGCCGCGCCGGCGCTGATGCGTCGAGGTTACGTGCGATGTGCAAGTGACGCCGCGCATTTACGGCGTGCCGGGACAGCACAAGGCCGCGTCAACGCCGGAGTTGTGACGCGGCCTTGTCGCGTCCGTCCCGCCGGCACTGGGCCCCGGCGGGACGGTTCAGAGCGAGCGCTGGTTCGGCAAGCCGGCAAGCAGCGCGCGAACCTCGCTCTCGCGGTAGCGACGGTGGCCGCCGAGGGTCCGGATGGAGGTCAGCTTCCCGGCCTTCGCCCACCGCGTGACGGTCTTCGGGTCGACACGGAACATCGTCGCGACCTCGGCTGGGGTGAGCAGGGGCTCGGCGTCTGCGGTACGGGTGGTCATCGTTTGGAACTCCGTTTCTGGGGACCGGATGCGCGGTCGACATTCATGGTGAAGATGTCGCGGGATATCCGGTATGGCCCATCGGGACCATCTTTCGAACTACCAGTGACTAGTCCGAAAAATCGTCTTTAGTCCGCCGTTGGGTAGCGGATGAGGACGAGGTCCGTCATGTCCGGTACGGCTGCGGCGCCAGGGACGTTCACCGGCGCGGGCGCAGATCCGCGGTGCGGGTTCGCCTCAGTTCGCGTGCTCGAGGGAGGCGATCGAACGCCAGCGGCTGATGACCCGCTCGTAGCACTGCCCCGCCGCCGGCAGGTCGCCGGCGATGAGCCGCTCGAGCGCCTCTTCGAGGTCGGCCACCGACACGTCCTCGCTGAGCACCTCGTCGCTGACCAGATGCACCAGGCCGCCGTAGTCGAGCTCCACCAGCGAGTGCGGGTGGAACTCCTCGAGCCAGCGACCGACCTCTTCGATGTTGGACGTCGCCGGGCCGTCGCCGAAGATCCGCTGCACGACCCGCAGCGACTTGGCGATCCGGCGGCGGGCGCGCGACATCGCGGTGAGGTAGATCAACGCCCGATCGAGGCCGCCCTCCGGCGAGGCGTCGGTACGGCGCTCGCCGAGGACCAGGCGCCGCTCGCTGGCCTCGAAGGCGAGAAACCACGCGATCGGCACCTGCCAGGTCGCGGTCAGGATCCCCGCGCGCAGCTGCGGGTTGCGCTCGCGCCACACGTCGCGCGCGTCCTCGGCCGCGGCGCTCAGCGCGGCGGGGAAGAACGCGTCGCGCAGCTCGTCCGGCAGCTGCGACCGGAAGCTGTCCATCGCGTCCCAGGCGCGCATCTGCAGCCGCCACGGGCAGACGTAGGTGAGCCCGTCCAGCTCGCGCACATACGCGTGGTCGCTGCCGTCGGAGAGGTCCAGCCGCGGTGGGATCGCCAACACCGCGGCGAGGGCGACCTGATGTTCACGCACCATCTGCACCGGGCGGCTGGGTACGTCGCCGGCAGCGATGTAGGCCTGCCAACGGATGCGCTCCGTCTCCGCCAGACCCGACAGCGGCTCGTACACCCGCAGATGCGCGGCGTACCCCATCACGTCAGCCATCCTGCCACGACGACTAGCGTCGGAACGTGGGCGTCTTCGCGCAGGCTCCGGACCACGAGCAGGTCGTCTTCTGCCACGACCGGTCGAGCGGGCTGCGGGCGATCGTCGCGATCTACTCGACCGCGCTCGGTCCCTCACTCGGCGGCACCCGGTTCTACCCGTACGGCGACGAGGACGCCGCGCTCGCCGACGTGCTCGACCTGTCACGTGCGATGGCCTACAAGAACGCCGTGGCCGGTCTTGCCCACGGCGGTGGCAAGGCGGTCATCATCGGCGACCCGGCTACCGACAAGACCGAGCCGTTGCTGAGGGCGTACGGAAGCTTTGTCGCCTCGCTCGGCGGGCGCTACTACACCGCCTGCGACGTCGGGACCTACGTCGAGGACATGGACGTCGTCGCGCAGGAGTGCCGCTACACCACCGGGCGCTCGCCTGCGAACGGCGGCGCCGGCGACTCCTCACTGCTGACGGCGTTCGGGGTCTTCCAAGGGATGCGGGCAGCCGCCGACGCCGCCTGGGGCAGCCCGTCGCTGGCCGGGCGCCGGGTCGGGATCGCGGGCGTCGGCAAGGTCGGCCGCCGGCTGACCGAGCACCTGTTGGCGGACGGCGCGAGCGTGGTCGTGGCCGATGTCGATGCCGCGGCCGTCGTGAAGCTGCAAGCGGCGTACCCCTCGATCGACGTCGCGGCGCCCGACAACCTCGTCGACCAGGCGCTCGACGTGTACTCCCCGTGCGCGCTCGGCCACGCCCTCACCGACGACGTCGTCGTGCGACTGCAGGCCGAGATCGTGTGTGGCGGCGCCAACAACCAGCTCGACCACGCCGGGACCGAGGCCCTGCTCGCCGAGCGCGGCATCCTCTTCGCCCCCGACTACGTGGTGAACGCCGGCGGGGTGATCCAGGTCGCCGACGAGGTCCACGGGTACGACGAGGCTCGCGCCACGGCCAAAGCCGCCGAGATCCTGGACACCACCGCGGCGATCCTGGCGAGTGCGGCAAGCCAGGGAATCACCCCGTCTCAGGCTGCGGACACGCTCGCCGAGCAGCGGATGGCGGCGGCGGGCGGACGACCCCTGCGGCTTCCCGGCGACCGCTGATATTCTGTCCATCGGTCCGGTTGACCGGATTGTGTGACCTGAACCAGTTCCGTCTCGCCACCGGGGATGACCCGTGGCCTACGAGGGGGTCGAGCCAATGGGGCGCGGCCGTGCCAAGGCAAAGCAGACGAAGGTCGCCCGCGAGTTGAAGTACTCCAGCGGCGGGACCGACCTGGACCGTCTGGCACAAGAGCTTGCCGCCGAGCGCGGCACAACGAGCTATGCCACGACCACCACGTCTTCTTCCGACAACGACGAAGACGACTACGACGACCCCTACGCGTCCGACGACGACGAGTAGCTCACCCACCCTCTTTCCGTCGAGCCCAACCTTTTTGGTCTTTCAGGGCACCCCGAAAGACCAACAACGTTGGGCTCGGCGTCAGGTCGGGGTGACCTCGCCGCAGACCCAGGCTTCGGTTTTCCTGCTCCGTAGGTGGTCGAGCGCTGCCTGAGCTGACGCCTCGGGTACGACGGCGACCATGCCGACGCCCAGGTTGAACGTCCGCTCCATCTCCGCTGCCGCAACCTTCCCGCGATCGGCGATGAGCTGGAAGATCGGCGCCGGCGTCCAGGTCGTCGTATCGATTGCGGCCGACAGCCCGTCGGGCAGCACCCGCGCCAGGTTCGCCGTCAGGCCGCCACCGGTCACGTGGGAGAACGCGTGCACCTCGGTGGCGGCCGCCAGCGTGAGGCAGTCCTTCGCGTAGATCCGGGTCGGGGTCAACAGCACCTCGCCGAGCGGCGTACCGAGGTCGGCTGCCGACTCCAGCGGGATCTTCGAGACGGAGAGCAGCACGTGCCGGGCCAGCGAGTAGCCGTTGGAGTGCAGCCCGCTCGACGCCATCGCGATGACCACGTCCCCCGCACGCACCCGCTCCGGCCCGAGTAGGTCCGCGTCGCGGACCATGCCGGTCGCCGCGCCTGCGATGTCGTACTCGTCAGGCCCGAGCAGCCCCGGATGCTCGGCGGTCTCCCCGCCGATCAGGGCACAGCCGGCCAGCGCGCAACCGGCGTCGATGCCGGCCACTATGTCGGCGATCCGGTCAGGTACGACGCGACCACACGCGATGTAGTCGGTCATGAACAGCGGCTCCGCGCCGCACACCACGATGTCGTCCACGACCATGCCGACGAGGTCGTGGCCGATGGTGTCGTGGCGGTCCATCGCCTGGGCGATCGCGACCTTCGTCCCGACACCGTCGGTCGAGGTCGCGAGCAGCCGCTCGGCGTCGATCCGGAACAGCCCGGCGAACCCGCCGAGCCCGCCGACCACCTCCGGGCGGGTCGAGGTCAGCCGGCCCTTGATCAGCTCGACCGCACGGTCGCCGGCCTCGATGGACACGCCGGCGGCGGCGTAGGTGGCCGCGCCCTCGACCTCCGTCACGGACGCGTGAGCGCGTCCGCCGCACCAACACCCGGCAACAGCTGCTCGCCCGCGACGTGGGCATCGGCCTCGACCACCCGGGAGATGCCTTCCAACATGTGCTTGCCGAGCAGCTCCGGCGCAGGGAGGTCGATCGGGTACTGCCCGTCGAAGCAGGCGCGGCACAGCCGCTCACCCGGGATCGTCGTCGCCGAGATCAGCTCGTCGAGGGAGATGTAGCCCAGCGAGTCCGCGCCGATCGAGCCGCAGATCTGCTCGACGGTCAGCCCGTTGGCGATCAGCTCGGCGCGGGTCGCGAAGTCGATGCCGTAGAAGCACGGCCACTGCACCGGGGGCGAGGAGATGCGGACGTGCACCTCCGCCGCTCCCGCTTCGCGCAGCATCCGGACGAGTGCCCGCTGCGTGTTGCCGCGCACGATCGAGTCGTCGACGACGACGAGCCGCTTCCCGGCGATCGCGTTGCGCAGCGGGTTCAGCTTCAGCCGGATGCCGAGCTGGCGGATCGTGTCCGACGGCTGGATGAAGGTCCGCCCGACGTAGGCGTTCTTCACCAGGCCGATGCCGTACGGGATCCCGCTCGCCTCGGCGTAGCCGACGGCGGCCGGCGTACCGCTCTCCGGCACCGGGATCACCAGGTCGGCATCCGCGGGGTGCTCCTTGGCGAGGCGGCGGCCGACCTCGACGCGCGTCTCCTGCACCGACCGCCCGGCGATCGAGGTGTCGGGGCGCGCCAGGTAGACGTACTCGAACAGGCACCCCTTCGGGGTCGCCTCGGCGTACCGCTGCGAGCGCAGGCCGTGCTCGTCGATCGCGATCAGCTCGCCCGGCTCGATCTCGCGGACGAACGACGCACCGACGATGTCGAGCGCGGCGGTCTCGCTGGCGACGACCCACCCGCGCTCGAGCCGGCCGAGCACGAGCGGGCGCACCCCGTGCGGGTCGCGCGTGGCGTACAGGGTCTGCTCGTCCATGAACACCAGCGAGAACGCGCCGACCAGCTTCGGCAGCACCTCCATCGCCGCGGCCTCCAGCGAGAGGTCCTGGTAGCCGGCGAGCATCTCGGTGATCAGGTCCGAGTCACTGGTGGCGCGCGGCTCGGCACTCGGCGCGTCCCGGTCGATTCCTGCCATCAGCGCGAGCTGTGCGGTGTTGGTCAGGTTCCCGTTGTGACCGAGCGCGATCCCGCCGCCCTGCGGTGAGGGCCGGTACGACGGCTGCGCGTTCTCCCAGGTGCACGAACCCGTAGTCGAGTACCGGTTGTGGCCGATCGCGAGATGGCCCGACATCGCGCCGAGCGTCGGCTCGTCGAAGACCTGCGCGACCAGACCGAGGTCTTTGTAGACCACGACCGCGCGGCCGTCGGACACCGCCATGCCGGCGGCCTCCTGGCCGCGGTGCTGCAAGGCGTAGAGCCCGTAGTAGGTGAGCTTGGCTACCTCTTCGCCAGGTGCCCAGACGCCGAAGACGCCACACGCATCCTTGGGAGGGGCCTCATCCGGGATGTCGGCGTATCCCACGGCGTCGAGTCTAGGGGCCCGCCGCGTTGCGGGATGACGACTGGCCGCAGTTCCGGCAACCTTGGCGCCGTGCAGGTGCTGGTGGTGTACGGCTCGACCCGCGGGGCAACCGCCGGGCTCGCCCACATGGTCGCCGACGCGTGCGCGACCCACGGCGTGGCCACGTCGGTACGCCGAGCCGTCGACGTACGCAGCATCAGCGGTGTGGACGCGGTCGTCGTCGGGGGCGCGATCTACGGCAACCGCTGGCACCCCGAGGCAACCGCGTTCGTCCGCCGCCACCACACCGCGCTGCGCGAACTTCCGGTGTGGTTCTTCTCGAGCGGGCCGCTCGACGACTCCGCGCGTTCGGGGGCGCTCGCGGCCTTGCCGCAGGTGAGCAGCCTCGCGCGTGAGATCGACATCCGCGGCCACATGACGTTCGGCGGCATGCTCGACCGCCGGCCTACCGGACTGCTGGCCATGTCGCCGTGGCGGACCCTGGGCGACTTCCGGGACCGCGACCACGTGGCCGAGTGGGTCGATCGCATCGCAGCCGAGCTAGCGGCGGGCGCGTCGAGTGAGTCGGAAGGCGCCGGGAGCAGGCACACCGGCAAATCGAAGCCGCGGCCGAAGAAGCCGAAGGTGGTGATCAAGCCGTTCGCGCCGGAGCCGCCGCGGCCGGCGTACGACGAGATCGTGATCGCCAGCGAGCCGAGCGGCGAAGCGCGGCGGATGTCCCGGCTGCGCCGGTACCTGACGCTCGACCCGGCCAGGGATGACGACGACGAGGGCCTGGACCTGTTCACCGAGCTGACCGACTCCGAGCCGCTCGACGACCCGGTGTGACGGCGGCCGACTGGTCCTTGGCTGCGCGCAGCTATCTCCCGCTCGCGGCAGCCAGCTTCGGCAACATCGTGGTCCAGCCGTCGAGATGGCTGTCGTACTCATCGGGCGGCAGGTCGCGGTGGACGAGCTCGACGACGGTCTGCGGCCCGTCCGCGGTCAGCGAGATCTCCACCGTCGAGGAGCCGGGTGGCATCGTGTCGTGGCCGGGGACGCCCCAGGTGAAGACGACGCGGTGCGGCGGGTCCACCTCGACGTAGGACCCGCGCACCGCAGTGCTGGCGAAGTCGAGCGCAAACGACCCGCCCGGCTGCGGATCGAGGTCGGCCCACTCGCCGATCCACTCGACCATCAGCGCCGGGTCGACGAGGTAGGGGAAGACCGCTTCTGGAGGAGCCGAGATGCGGACCGTCGCTGTCAGTACGTCGGGAGACGTCATGGCTTGCCCCGGTTCGGCGACTGGGACTTGCGGCGCTGCTCCGCCTCGACCACCTGCTTGAGCCGCTGCAGTGTGGCGGGCCACAGCTCGGCGAGCACCCCTCTCACCGGATCCAACCCGTGCGGGTCGAGCGCGTACAGCCGACGTACGCCGTCCCGCCGCTCGCTGAGCAGACCCGCCCGGGCCAAGACCTGGAGGTGGTGGCTGACCGCCTGCTGCGACGCGTCGAAGTGGGACGCGATCTCACCCGCCGCCAGCTCGCCGGTCCGCACCAACCGCAGTATCTGGCGGCGGTGCGGATCGGCGAGTGCGCGAAGAACGACGTCGGCCTGGTCATCGGGACCGATCGCCGAACTCGCTTCCGCGCGCATCCGTCAACGATCTCAGGCCGCACCGACCGCAGACGCGTTGGCGCGCGCCTCGCGACGGGCCAGATCCGCCGGCGAGCCGGTGGGGTTGCCGGTGCCGGTGTCGAGGTAGCTGCGCAAGCTCGGGATGAAGTGGTCCCAGCCGTTCTTGCAGTCGGCGTAGCACTCGAGCTTCGGGGTCAGTCCCTCGTGGCGGAACCTGATCTCAGCGCCCCCGCCGGGCAGCGCCTCAATCTGGAAGTGCTGGGTCGTGCCGACCCAGTCCTCGACCATGCAGGCGATGGTCGTCCACCGCACTCCGATGCCGCGCTGGGCGTCGTCGACGCGCATGACCGCCTTCGCCGTCTCGCTGAAGTGGAACGTGATCTCGCCGCCTGCGGTGGCATCTCCGGTCGCCGGAGTCCACCAGGCGCTGAGCCCCTCCAGGGTGGTCAGCGCGTCGTACACCTCGTCGGCCGAGACGGCGGTGACGATGCGCGCCTCGTAGTCGGATTCGGTCGTGTCGTTCACTTTCGCTCCTTCATGACGTCGGGATCGATCGTCGGGATCGATCTATACCGAAGGCTACTTGTACAAAGCTTGATTTGTAAAGGACCTATTTGTGAACTACGCGCCGATAGAGTCGCGGCGTGCCCTCCGGCGCCGACCTCCTCGCTTTCGCGATCACCGGCTTCGTGGTCATCGTGATCCCCGGCCCGAGCGTGCTGTTCGTCGTCGGCCGGGCGCTGTCGAGCGGTCGTCGGGTCGCGTTGTTGTCGATGGTCGGCAACTCCCTCGGGGTCTACGTGCAGACTGCGGCGGTCGCGTTCGGCATCGGGACCCTGGTCGAGGACTCGGTCGCCGCCTTCACCGTCGTCAAGATCCTGGGCGGCTGCTACCTGCTCTATCTCGGCGCCAAGACGTTCCACGCCCGCAAGTCGCTGGCCACCGCGATCACCGGCTCGTACGCCGACCAGCGTTCCGACCGCAGAGCCTTCGTCGAGGGGATGACCGTCGGCGTCACGAACCCGAAGACGATCGTGTTCCTCGTCGCCGTCCTGCCCCAGTTCACCAGCCGCAGCGGCGGGAGCGTGCCGGTCCAGATCCTCGTTCTGGGCCTGATCTTCTCCGCCATCGCGCTGGTGTCGGACTCAGCGTGGATCACGGCGGCCAGCCGGGTGCGCGGCTGGTTCGCCCGCTCGCCGCGCCGGCTCGAGCTGATCGGCGGCACCGGAGGCCTGGCGATCATGGCGGTGGGTGCCGGCGTGCTCGCGACCGGCCGGAAGAGCTAGGCCAGGACCGGCAGCGACCCGGAGAGGTCGGCTCGCTCACCACTGGCCCTCACCCGCCCGGCGCCGAGCGCCGCACTCCACGTGTCGCGCCCGGTCGCCAGCTCGATCCACGTGATCGGGTCGAGCTCGACCACGTTGGGCGGCGTACCGCGAGTGTGCCGCGGCCCGGCGATGCACTGAACCGCGACGTACGGCGGGACCCTGACCTCCACGCTGCGCCCCGGGACTCGCTCCGCGAGGATCGCCGTGAGCATCCGGACCGCAACCGCCGTCGCGGAGCGGTCGAGCGCCACGGGCCCGACGTCAGGTACCGAGGCGGACAGGTCGAGTGAGTGCACGACGAGCTCGTTGACGCGGGTCACCATGAGATCGGACAGCCGTAACGGCCCGCGCCTGCCGGCGACCACCGGGTCACCTGCGACGCCGTCGAGGGCGGTGAGTAGGTCGGCTCGCGCGTCGGCTGCGTTCGCCAGCACCTCGGCCGGCGTCTTGCCAGCCGCTGCGTCGCGGTCACGTTGCGCGATCTCGGGCCCGGCGGCCGGCCACGCCGACGTGTAGGCAGCAATCGTCAACGGCTTGTCACGCACCGCCCCTGCGTCGAGTGCACGGACGACGACAGCCGTCATGTCGGTGACGTGAAAACCGAGCTCGCGGACGGTCCAACCGGCAAGCCGCGACGGGCGCTCCCAGTCCGAAGCGGGCAGGGCGGTGAGCCAGTCGACAACGTTGTGCTGCTGTGCTTCGTACGCCGTACGAAGCATCGCGAGGTCAGGCACGCGATAGATCTACCCGAACAGCGCGGGCAGTGTCGCCTCGAATACGCCGCGCAGCTCGGGCAAGCCGACCGAGAACTGTCCGGCGATGGCGACGGACTCGCCGCCGGTCTCGCCGACCAGCCGCGCCGCAACGCCGTGCCTCGCCGCGAGGGCCAGCACGGCGTCGGCGTCCGTGGTGGAGACGAGCGCCCGGGCGGTGCTCTCGCTGAACAGGGCGACGAACGGGTCGCCCTCGAGGGTGACCGTCGCTCCTACCCCGCCGATCAGGCACGACTCGACGAGCGCCTGCGCGAGACCGCCGTCGGAAAGGTCGTGTGCCGAGGCCAGCAGGCGGTTGCCGGCAGCCTCGCCGAGCAGTCCGGCGAGGGCCACCTCCGCGGCCAGTCTCACCGCCGGCGGACGGCCACCGAGATGGCGGTGGGCCACCCACGCCCACGCCGATCCGTCGAGCTCGTCCTCGGTCGCGCCGAGCAGCACGAGCTGGTGGCCCGCGGCGGCGAACCCGCTCGGCACTCGCTTGCTGACGTCGTCGATCACCCCGAGTACGCCGATGACGGGTGTCGGGTTGATCGCGGTCGACCCGGTCTGGTTGTAGAAGGAGACGTTGCCGCCGGTCACCGGCGTACCGAGCTCACGGCACCCTTCAGCAAGCCCGCGCGTCGCCTCGGCGAACTGCCACATGACCGCGGGGTCTTCGGGTGAGCCGAAGTTCAGGCAGTCCGTGACCGCGAGCGGACGAGCGCCCGTGCAGGCGACGTTGCGGTAGGCCTCGGCGAGGTTGAGCTGTGCGCCGGCGTACGGGTCGAGGCGGGCGAAGCGGCCGTTGCCGTCGAGCGAGAGCGCGATGCCGCGGGACGTCTCGTCGCCCAGCCGGATCACGCCGCCGTCGTGTGGCATCGCAAGGACGGTGCCGCCGATCACGTACCGGTCGTACTGCTCGGTGACCCAACGGCGACTGCACAGCTGCGGGGAGCCGACGAGCTGCAGCAAGGTTGCGCGAAGCTCGTCACCGGTCGATGGGCGCGCCAGATTGCCGGAGGTGTCGGCGATCAGCGCATCCTGCTCGACATCGGGGCGCGCGAACGGGCGGTGATAGACCGGACCGTCATCGGCGAGCGAACCGGGCTCGACGTCGACGATGGTCTCGCCGTGCCACGAGATCACCAGGCGGTCGCCGTCGGTGACCTCGCCCACCTCGGTAGCCAACGCGCCCCATTTGTGGCAGAGCTCGAGTGCCTCGGCGACGTTTTCTGGCGCCACGATCGCGAGCATCCGCTCCTGCGACTCGCTCATCAGGATCTCGACCGGCACCATCGACGGCTCACGAAGCGGGACCTTGTCCAGGTCGACCTTCATGCCGCCGTCGCCGTGGGCGGCGGTCTCGGCGAACGCACACGACAGTCCCGCCGCGCCGAGGTCCTGGATGCCGGTCACCAGCCCCCGGTCGAAGAGCTCGAGGCAGCACTCGATCAGGATCTTCTCGGCGAACGGGTCACCGACCTGCACGCTCGGCCGCTTGGTCTCGCCTTCGGTCTCGAAGGTCGCACTCGCCAACACCGACGCCCCGCCGATGCCGTCGCGGCCGGTGAGGGCACCGATCAGTACGACGAGGTTGCCGGGCCCTTCGGCGCGCGCCAACTGCAGCCGGCTGTGCGGCAGCACGCCCACACACAGCGCGTTGACCAGCGGGTTGCCGGCGTACGTCGGATCGAAGCCGACCTCGCCGCCGATGTTCGGCAGGCCGAGGCAGTTGCCGTACCCGCCGACGCCGGCGACGACGCCCGACACGAGTCGCTTGGTGTCGGGCGCGTCCGCGTCACCGAATCGCAGCGAGTCCATCACCGCGACCGGGCGGGCACCCATCGTGAGGATGTCGCGCACGATGCCACCGACTCCGGTCGCCGCGCCCTGGTAGGGCTCGACGTACGACGGGTGGTTGTGGCTTTCGACCTTGAAGGTGACCGCGAGCCCGTCGCCGACGTCGACCACACCGGCGTTCTCACCCATCCCGACGAGCATCGCGTCGCTGCGTGGCGGGTTCTCGGCGAACTGGCGCAGGTGCACCTTGCTCGACTTGTAGGAGCAGTGCTCGCTCCACATGACGGAGTACATCGCCAGCTCGGCATCGGTCGGCCGACGGCCGAGGATCTCGCGGACGCGGGCGTACTCGTCGTCCTTCAACCCGAGCTCGGCGTACGGCTGAGGCTGGTCGGGAGTGGCGGCGGCGTGGTCGACGGTGTCGGTCTGAGTCGTCATGCAGCGACGAGGTCCTTGATGACGGAGACGAACATCGCCAGGCCGTCGGTCGAGGGCCCGGTCAGTACGTCGATCGCGTGCTCCGGGTGCGGCATCAGGCCGACGACGTTGCCGGCTGCGTTGCGGATCCCGGCGATGTCGTTGAGGGCGCCGTTGGGGTTGCCGTCGAGGTAGCGAAAGGCGACCAGGCCGTCCCGCTCGAGCTCCGCGACGGTCGCGGCGTCTGCGACGTACCGGCCCTCACCGTGCTTGACCGGGATCACGATCTCGGCACCCTCGGCGTACTGACCGGTCCAACGTGTCGAGCTCGACTCGACCCGCAGGCGCTGGTCGCGACACACGAAGTGCAGCCCGGCGTTGCGGATCAGCGCACCGGGCAGCAGGCCCGCCTCGCACAGCACCTGGAAGCCGTTGCAGATCCCCAGCACCGGCAGGCCTTTGCCGGCCGCCGCGACGATCTCGGCGACGACGGGCGAGAAACGGGCGATGGCACCGGCGCGCAGGTAGTCCCCGTAGGAGAAGCCGCCGGGCAAGACCACGGCGTCGACCCCATGGATGGTCGCGTCACCGTGCCAGAGGCTCACCGCCTGCGCGCCCGCGGCCTTGACCGCCCGAGCGGCGTCCCGGTCGTCGAGGGAGCCGGGGAAAGTCACCACACCGACGCGAGTGGTGGCTGGCACCACTCGATTCTAGGTGGCGGGCCCGGCCGACCGGAGGCCGACGCGGGGACTAGTCATCTCACACCAGGCGAAACCGTCCTAAGAGGCGATAGCGGCAAATCGGACACGCGGCAACACTGCGAAGTATCCGAACCACCTCCAGGAGAACGCCATGGCGGACGGCACACCCCACACGTACCGAGCGCTGGTGCTGTGCCCGATGCGCAACTGCCCGGCCTGCCAGCACGACGTCCTTGTCAAAGACGACCACTGCACCGAGTGCGGCTCACACATCCCCAAGCCGCCGCCACGCATCCCGCGCCCTCGCAGGCCACTCCAGTCGATCCCCGCAATGGGATTCGGCCTCGAGCACGCCGCCGCCGCAATGACCCTCGACGTCGCAGCAATGCCCGGCATCAACTAACCGTCCCGAAGAAAACACAAACGTGGCGGGAGTCACGTTCTCGCGACGAGCGGGCCTCGCGGAAACGGGCTTTCGCAACGTTTGTGTTTCGGTACGAACGTTATGGTCCCGTCGTGGTTTTTCGTGCGCCCTTTTCGCGGGTGTCTCGCGGACTGATCTGCGTCGTACTTGCCCTTGGTATCGCCGGCGCACTGGTCGCCGAGATCACCACGCCCGGTATCAGTGCGCCGACGCGATGGGGGTGGGCCGCGGTCACCGTCTTGCTGGAGGCGGTCCTGCTCGGTGGGCTGCAGCGGCTGTGGGTGGTCTGCCTGGTCGTGACCGACTCGGACATCCTGGTACGCAACTTCCGCGGCGACATCCACTATCGGCCGAGTGAGATCAAGGGCGTCGTACGAGCGTCTGACTTCACGGGCTTCGGGGTGGCGCTGCGACTGAAGAGTGGCGAGGACATGCGCCTCGACGGGCTGGCCTGGGTTACCCAGGCGCGTACCGATCGGGCGGTCGCCGAGATCAGCCGGGCGCTCGGCCTGGAGGCCGCCGACGCCTCGTCGGAGAACGGCTGAGCAGTCAGCCCTCGACGCGGACGGTGAAGTCCTCGATCGCCGGGTTCGCGAGCAGCTGCTCGGCCGCCTGCCGCGCAACCGCCTCGGCGTCGGCCCCGTCGATGTCGATCTCGAAGCGCTTGCCCTGGCGTACCGCAGTCACCCCGGTGAAGCCGAGCCCGGGCAGCGCACGCACGATCGCCTGCCCCTGCGGGTCGAGGATCTCCGGCTTCGGCATCACGTCGACGACCACCCGCACCATGGCGCTCACCCTACCGACCGCGACCTCTGCTCGAAGTAGCACACAACCCGGTGCGGTACGCGGCTTATGTCCGATTTGGCCGCCCGCCGGGACCCGGTTGTGTGCTCCTTCGGGGAAAAGCTAGGAGGCGAATGGGCGGCCGGTGAGGCGCTCGTAGGCGTCGACGTACTTCGCGCGGGTGCGCTCGACCACGTCGTCGGGCAAGGCGGGAGGTACGCCGCCGGCGGCCCGGTCCCAGCCGGACTCGTGCAGCAGCCAGTCCCGGACGTACTGCTTGTCGTACGACGGCTGGGCGCCCCCGGGCGCCCAGGTCTGGGCCGGCCAGAACCGCGAGGAGTCGGGAGTGAGCACTTCGTCGCCCAACACCAGCGCACCGGAGTCATCCCGGCCGAGCTCCACCTTCGTGTCAGCCAGCAGGATCCCGGCCCGCTCTGCCAGGTCCCGGCCACGCTCGTAGACGGCAAGGGTCAGCGACCGCAGCTGTTCGGCGGTCTCGAACCCGACCTCGGCGACCACCTCCTCGAAGGTCATCGGCGCGTCGTGCTCGCCGACCGGAGCCTTCGTGGTCGGAGTGAAGATCGCGTCGGGCAGCCGAGACCCGTCGACCAGACCGGCCGGCAGCGGTACGCCGCACACCGATCCGCTCCGCTCGTAGTCCGCGACGCCGCTCCCCGCGAGGTAGCCCCGCGCGACGCACTCGACCGGGACCATCTCCAGCCGGCGGCACAGCACCGACCTGCCACGCAGCGCATCGGCGTACGACGAGAACTCAGCCGGGTAGTCGGACACGTCGCTGGCCACGACGTGGTTGGCGACCACGTCAGCGAGCTGTTCGAACCACCACAGCGACAGCTGCGTCAGCACCACACCCTTGTCCGGGATCTCGGTGGGAAGGATGTAGTCGAACGCCGAGATGCGATCGCTGGCAACCATCAGCAGCAGGCCGTCGCCCGCGTCGTAGAGATCGCGGACCTTGCCCGAGTGGATGTGCCGGTCGGCCAGCCCGTCGATCACGTGAGTGCGGCAACCCGGTCGAAGACCGCCGCGAGCCGTTCGAGGTAACGCTCCGGACGGCACACCTCGTCCAGCCGCGCCTCGTCCAGCGTCTGCCCGCGGTCGGCCGCGTGCTTGCGCAACGTGTCGCGGAACGGTACGCCGGACGACCACGTCTCCATCGCCGCTGCCTGCGTGAGGGCGTACGCGTCCTCGCGCGACAGACCGGACTCGACGAGCTCGAGGAGCACCGTGCTCGAGTAGATCAGGCCTCCCGTCGCGTCGAGGTTGAGCTGCATCCGCTCGGCGTCGACCACCAGCCCGTTCACCAGCCGCGACGTCAGATGCAGCAGGTAGTCCGTGCCGATCGCGGCGTCCGGCAGCGCGATGCGCTCGACGGAGGAGTGCGAGATGTCGCGCTCGTGCCAGAGCGGGATGCCCTCCATGACCGGCACGATCTGGGCTCGTACGACGCGCGCCAGGCCGCAGATCCGCTCACACATGATCGGGTTGCGCTTGTGCGGCATCGCACTCGAACCCTTCTGCCCCGACCCGAACGGCTCGTTCAGCTCACGTACCTCGGTGCGCTGACCGTGCCTGACCTCGAGCGCGATCGCCTCGCACACGGAGGCGATGACGGCCAGCGCCGACACCCATTCGCTGATCCCGTCCCGCATGACGACCTGGGTCGCGACGTCCGCCGCGCGCAGACCCAGCGCCGATGCGACGTGCTGCTCGATCGCCGGGTCGATGTTGGAGTACGTGCCGACGGCGCCGGAGATCTTGACGACACCGACCGCGTCACGCGCCGCGACCAGCCGATCGCGCGAGCGCGCCATCGCGAATGCGAAGTCCGCGACTCGGTGGCCCCACACGTCCGGCTCGGCATGTACGCCGTGGGTCCGGCCCACCCGCACCGTCGCGCGGTGGGTCAGCGCGTGGTCGCGCAGCGACTCCACCAGCGCCGTCGCCTTGGCGACCAGCAGGTCGGTGGCCTCGGTGAGCTGTACGGCGAGGGCGGTGTCGAGCAGGTCGGAGGACGTCATGCCGTGGTGCACCCACGCCGCCGCTTCCCGCGGTGTCGTGTTGTCGGCCCACGCGGTCAGGAAGGCGATCACGTCGTGCTGGGTGACGGCTTCGACCGCGGCGACCGCCTCGGGAGTCGGCGCGGGCGCGGCCAGCACCGGCGCGACCACGTCGGCGGGCACCGTGCCGGCGGCGGCGTGGGCCTCGAGCACGATCGCCTCGACGCGGCACCACAACTGGTACTTGTGCGCCTCACTCCACACCTGCCCCATCTCGGGAAGGGTGTAGCGCTCGATCATCGGGACTCCTCCGCCGCCTTGCGAACAGCTTCACTGGCGCGTAGCGCTATGTCAGTGCGGTAGTGCGAACCGTCGATCCGGACGTGCCCGACAGCCTCGTACGCCGATTGTCTCGCAGCCGCGAGATCCGCGCCGACCGCGGTCACCGCCAAGACCCGGCCACCGCTGGTCACCAGCCGGTCGTCGACGATCGCCGTACCGGCGTGGAGCACGTCGACGTCGATGATGTCGTCGAGGCCGTCGATCAGGTCGCCGGTCCGCGGACTATCGGGGTAGCCGTGCGCCGCGACGACCACGGTGACGGCCGAGCCTTGCCGCCAGCGAAGCGGCGGGTGCGCGTCGAGGGTTCCGGTCGCCGACGCCTTCAGCAGCTCACCGAGCGGCGAGGCGAGCAGCGCGAGGACCGACTGGGTCTCCGGGTCGCCGAACCGCGCGTTGAACTCGACCACCTTCGGTCCCTGCGAGGTGAGTGCGAGTCCGACGTAGAGCAGACCCGAGAACGGCGTGCCACGGTCGGCCATCTCGGTGAGTGTCGGGTGAACCACGCGGGCGACGACCTCATCGACGAGGTCCGGCGGCGCCCACGGCAACGGCGCGTAGGCGCCCATCCCTCCGGTGTTCGGCCCTTCGTCGTCGTCGCCCACTCGTTTGAAGTCCTGAGCCGGCACCAACGGCAGGACCGAGACCCCGTCGGTCACGCAGAACAGCGACACCTCCGGCCCGTCCAGATACTCCTCGACGACGACGGTGTGCCCTTCGGCGTGGGCGAGCGCGACCGCGCGGTCCTCGGTGACGACGACGCCCTTTCCGGCCGCGAGCTCGTCGTGCTTCACGACGTACGGCGGGCCGAACTCGTCCAACGCGGACGCGACCTGCTGCACGTCGGTGCACCGTCGGTAGCCGGCCGTCGGCACGCCCGCAGCGGCCATGACCTCCTTGGCGAAGGCCTTGCTGCCTTCGAGCTGCGCGGCGGCCGCACTGGGCCCGAACACGTCGAAGCCTGCCGCACGCAGCTCGTCCGCGGCGCCCGCGACGAGCGGCGCCTCCGGGCCGATCACGACGAGGTCGGCGGCAGCGATGTGCGCGGCAGCCAGCCAGTCGCCGCCCGGCAGCAGCATCGCGACACCGGCGATCCCCGGGTTGCCCGGAGCGCAGAACAACGCCTCGACCGAGGAGTCGGCGGACAGCGCAAGGCAGAGCGCGTGCTCGCGCCCGCCGCCGCCGATCACGAGAACTCGCACGTCGCGAGGCTACTGATCGCGTGCGAGGGGACGCGTCAGTCGACGCAGCTGCCGGACTGGCCGAGCAGGATCGTCACGGCGGTGCCGGCGTGCGATCGCTGCACGAACGCCTCCGCCTGGTAGCCGGCCACCTTGCCGAGCACCGGGAACAGCCCGTCGTGCATGCGACCGCCCGCGCACGGCCGCTGGTCCGGGTGACCGTGGATCATCGACTCGACCAGCGGCAGCACCTGAGCCGGCGCGAGCGCCGAGGTGGCGCACGCGTATCCGACCAGGCCGCATCCGGTCGGTGCGGTCGTCTTGGCGAGACCGGCGGGGAACGACACCCCGGCGAGGGCGTCCTCTGCGGTGGTGAGCCCGTCGTGGTCGTACGCACTTCGTACGTCGAGGGCGACGTCGACCGCCCCGAAGCCCACCAGCCCGATCACCACTACCAGCAGCACGGCGCTGGCGGCCTCGACGATCGTCACGAACCGCGGCGGCAGGGGTCTGCGACGCGCGGCCACGTGCATCGACGCCAGGACCGCGGCGGCAACCAGCAGACCCGCAGCGACTACGACGACGCGCGCCATAGCCAGTTGATCGGCCCGGCGAAGCTAGGACATGAGACGTGCTTCGAGGCCGCTTTTGACCTGCGGCCAGTCGTCGATGATCACCGAGTAGATGACCGAGTCACGCCAGGTCCCGTCGCTTCGGCGCAGGTGGCGCCGCGCCACGCCTTCGCGGGTGGCGCCGAGCTTCGCGATCGCCGCTTGTGAGCGGACGTTGATCACATCGGTGCGTAGCTTCACGCGTCCCAGGCCACAGTGCTCGAAGCAGTGCCAGAGCAACAGCAGCTTGCACTCCGGGTTGACCGAGGTGCCCCAGACCTGCGGGGTGTAGGCGGTCCAACCGAGGTGGACCTTCTCGTTGGCAAGGTCCAGGTCACCGAGACTCGTCGTACCCAAGATGCGGCCGTCGCGAGGGTTGCCGGGCTCGATGGCACGCACGACGTACTTCACCCGACCCTCCGCCGCCGCCCGCGCCATCACTTCACGCCAGCCGGCAGGCGACGTCGGGCGGCCCATCGAGCCGCCGTACCCCATCTCCCACACCCGGTCGTCGTCGAGTGCGGCGAACAGTCCCTCGGCATCCTGCTCGGAGGCGACATCGAGTCGAACGGTCCGGCCGACCAACGAACGGCCGTCGGGAGCGATCGCCATCTCCCGGACCCCTACACCAACGGACGTACGACGATGGTCTGCTCACGGCCGGGGCCGACGCCGACCACCGACATCGGCGCGCCCGACATCGTCTCGAGCGCATCGACGTAGGAGCGGGCCGCCTTCGGCAGGTCGTCGAGCGAACGGGCGCCGGTGATGTCCTCGTCCCACCCCGGGAAGAGCTCGTAGACCGGCTCGGCGTGATGAAACTCGGTCTGCGTCATCGGCATCTCGTCGAGGACCGTGCCGTCCACGCGGTAGCCGGTGCAGACCGGGATCTGCTCCAGTCCGGTCAGCACGTCGAGCTTCGTCAACACGAAGTCGGTGACCCCGTTGACGCGCGCTGCGTAGCGCGCGACGACCGCGTCGTACCAGCCGCACCGACGTGGCCGGCCGGTCGTGACGCCGTACTCGCCGCCCACTGTCCGCAGCCGCTCGCCCTGCTCGTCGAGCAGCTCGGTCGGCATCGGACCGGACCCGACCCGGGTGGAGTACGCCTTCACCACCGCGACCACGCGGTCGATGCGGGTCGGCGGGATGCCCGAGCCGGTGCACGCGCCGCCGGCGGTTGCACTCGACGACGTCACGAACGGGTACGTGCCATGGTCGACGTCGAGCATGGTCGCCTGTCCGGCCTCGAGCAGGACGAGCTTCCCGTCGTCGAGCGCCCGGCTGAGCAGCAACGAGGTGTCGGCGATCATCGGGCGCAGCCGCTCGACGTACCCGAGCAGCTCGTCAACGATCGCGTCGACCGCGACCGCCTTGCGGTTGAAGATCTTGACGAGGACCTGGTTCTTCCCGTCGAGTGCGCCCTCGACTTTCTGTCGCAGGATCTTCTCGTCGAGCAGGTCCTGCACGCGCACTCCGAGCCGCGACATCTTGTCGGCGTACGCCGGACCGATGCCCCGCCCGGTGGTGCCGATCTTGGCGTTGCCGAGGAAGCGTTCGCTCACCTTGTCCATCAGCACGTGGTACGGCGTGATGACGTGCGCGTTGGCTGACACCACCAGCTTCGAGCAGTCGATCCCGCGCGGCTCGATGGCGTCGATCTCGCTGAACAGCACGCCGAGGTCGACCACGACGCCGTTGCCGATCACCGGAGTCACTCCTGGCGTGATCACCCCGGAGGGGAGCAGGTGCAGCGCGTAGGTCTCGCCGTCGACGACGATGGTGTGGCCGGCGTTGTTGCCGCCGTTGAACTTCACGACGAAGTCGGCGTGCTCACCGAGCAGATCCGTGGCCTTGCCCTTGCCCTCGTCGCCCCACTGGGCACCGAGCAGCGCAATCGCCGGCATCCCGCATTCCCTTCAGTGCACGACCCGCAGGCTTCGCATCCCGCAGACCGCACGAAAGGCCCCGGGCCGCAAGCGACCGGAGCCTCTTGCGGAAAAAGGCTACAAGGATTTGGGCGGTCGCGCAGGCCGGTTGTCCGTGGCTGCGGTCGCTATGACAGCCGCAGCCCAGGACACGGGGTCAGGAGGCGAGCGCTTCCGCGGCGGCCGGGTCGCTGTCGGTCAGGAACTGGGCGCAACGCCTTGCCTCATCGGTTTCCCCGATCGCCTTCGCCGCTCGCGCGAGAGCGTGCAGGCAGCGCAGGAAACCGCGGTTGGGCTCGTGCGACCACGGCACCGGACCGTGCCCCTTCCAACCTGCGCGACGAAGCGCGTCGAGGCTGCGGTGATAGCCGGTCCGCGCGTACGCGTAGGACTCGATGATCGACCCCGCAGTGAACGCCCGGTCGGCGAGCGCGGCCCACGCCCCGGGGTACGCCGGGAACGCCGCGGCAACCTGCGCCGGGTCGTCGCCGCGGTCGAGCGCCTCGCGCGCGGCAGGGGTGTCGGTCAGGAAGGTCGGCGGCGGACCACCGAGCAGGTCTTGATGAGAGTGGGTCACCCGGTCAGTGGATCACTTGGCGTGTGAGTTCGCGTAGTAGATCCACACCGGAACGCCCACCGCAAAGACGTCGTAGTACCGGTCGACCGCGCTGTCGGTGATCCGCACGCAACCGTGGCTGGCCGGATACGGCGGGACGTTCGACCCGCTGTTGGTGTCGCCTTCACCGTGGATCGCGTCGCCGTCGCTGTCGAAGTACGACGGGCGGAACAGCGTGCCCAGCTTGTCGGTGACCAGCTTGTCGATCTTGTACTGGATGTGGAAGTAGCCGGTCGGGGTGATCGCGGTCGCGGCGTAGCCGGCCGAGTCGGTGTAGGTGTAGCCGCCGGCGGTCGAGGTGTCGAGGATGCGCCAGATCTTGCCGTTCTTGGCGATCATCAGGATCTGACTGGTCAGGTTGACCTCGACCGACGTACCCGTGACGTGCGGGTGGACGAGGTGGGGCGCCTTCGGGTGGGCGAGGTGCGACCACGTGCTCGCTGTCGCGACGCCGGTGCGGTCGAGGCCTTGCACCTTCTGGAAGGCGGTCACGGCGTGAAGCAGGTCCCAGCCGTAGTACGACGACTTCGCGCCGACGTCGTAGTGGAGCGCGCGAAGTCGCTTCTGCAACGCGAGGACGTCGGGGCCTTCCGAGCCGTAGCCGAGATCGCGGTGCAGCACCTGGATGTTGAGCACCCGGCTGGTCGCCGTGGTGTGCGTCAGGTCGCCGGGACGGACGACGCGTTCGTGCAGCGGCGCGTAGCCCGACGGCGTGATCGTGAAGCTGAAGTGCCCGCCCTCGATCTGAGTGCGCTTGATGCGGTGCCACTTCCTGCCGTGGCGCCGTTCGAGATAGATCGGACCGGTGAGCCGCGGCTTGATCGACCCGGTGATGTGGGTCGGGACCATCGCCGGCGCGGACCGAAGCGGAGTGACCTTGATCTGCGGCCGGACCGCCAGCGGCAGCGGGGTGCTCGCCGAGGACCCGAACTGCGCCGTCTGGTCGAACTCGACGCGGTACTCCCCGTTGGCCGCCGGTCGCAGCCGCCAGCTCACCCGGCCGTCCGCCGTCGTGGTCTCGGGCGAGGCGCCGCGCGCGTTGTGCCAGCTGGCGCTCGGCGAGGACCGGTACTGCAGCACGGCGAGCACTCCGGCCACCGGCCCGTTGACGATTCCTGACGTCGTCAGCTGCGCCCCGATGGTCGTCATGTGCCCGAAGATCAGTGACGACGGACTCAGCGAGGCGAACCACGACGTCGGCTGCTGAAGCGTGAACGTCGGGCCGGGATAGGTCGTCGCGTCCGCCACGACCTCGACCGGGCCCGAGGTGGCCCCGCTCGGTACGACCACGTCGAGCTGGGTCGCGCTCACCGCTGCGACGGCGCTGGCCTCGACGTCGTTGAACCTGACGGCCGCCGTACCGTCGGTGGGGAACGTCGCGCCGTCGGCCGCGGTCAAGACGACGGTCTGGCCGACCTGCGCGTAGGCGGGGGCCATCGAGAAGGCCTGCGAGCCGGACGGGTCGCTCGACGGCGAGCCGGTCGGCGGCGTAGCGATCGGAGCAGGGGCCGGAGTGGACGTCGAGGTCGGCGTCGGCGTGGGAGTGGCGTCAGCGAACGCCGAGGGCGCGCCGATCACCGCCGACGCGCACAGCAACGCCGTGCACCCGGCGGCGGCTGCGCCGCGCAGCCCGCGGGACATGTCCGGACTCCCCCACCTGATGAGACTGAAGTGCTCTCACGATACGGGTGGGAGAGCCGGTTCGGCGGGTTATGTCAGTTTCGTGCCAGTGCTCTTGAGGTCCTCGCAGCCTTGTACGACGCGGGCGGCCATGCCGGTCTCGGCCGCCTTGCTCCACGACCGCGGGTCGTACACCTTCTTGTTGCCGACCTCGCCGTCGACCTTCAGCACGCCCGAGTAGTTGGTGAACATGTGGTCGGCCACCGGTCGGGAGTAGGCGTACTGGGTGTCGGTGTCGATGTTCATCTTCACGACGCCATAGCTGAGCGTCTCGTGGATCTCCGCGAGCTCCGAGCCGGATCCGCCGTGGAAGACCAGGTCGAACGGCCGGTCGACGCCGAGCTCGTTGCCGACGAAGTCCTGACCCTCCTTGAGGATCTGCGGCCGCAGCTTGACCGAGCCCGGCTTGTAGACGCCGTGCACGTTGCCGAACACCGCCGCGAGCAGATACCGGCCGCGCTCACCGGGGGCGCCCAGCACCTCGGTGACCCGCAGCATGTCCTTCGGCGAGGTGTAGAGCTTCTCGTTCATCTCGTTGGAGATGCCGTCCTCCTCGCCGCCCACCACGCCGATCTCGAGCTCCAGGATCGTGTGCGCCTCGATCGACATGGCGAACAGCTCGTCGGCGGTCTTGAGGTTGTCCTCGAGGTCGATGCCCGACCCATCCCACATGTGGGAGTTGAAGATCGGCTCCTGCCCGGCCTTGACCCGTTCGATCGAGAGCTCGAGCAGCGGGCGCATGTAGCCGGCGAGCTTCTCCGGCGGGCAGTGGTCGGTGTGCAGGCCGACGTTGACCGGGTAGTTCTTGGCCGCCTCCCGGATGAAGGCCGCCAGGGCGACCGCCCCGGTCACCATGTCCTTCACCGTCTGGCCGGAGGCGAACTCCGCACCGCCCCACGACACCTGCAGGATGCCGTCGCTCTCGGCCTCCGCGAACCCGCGCAACGCGGCGATCGCCGTACTCGACGAAGTCACGTTGATCGCGGGATAGGCGAAGCCGCCAGCCTTCGCCCGGTCGAACATCTCGGCGTAGACCTCAGGACTGGCAACCGGCATGGCTCTGGCTCCTCGATCGAAGTGCTGGCTCGAGATCCGACTCGAGGCTGATTCTGCCCGCAAGTGTGCACCGATAGCCTTCGGCGGTGCAGCACCAGTACGCGCTCCTGTCCTCGATCTCGGCCAGCCATCTGCTGTCGACGTTCGGGGTCCTCGGCGTACTTGTCATCATCTTCGCCCAGACCGGCTTGCTGGTCGGCTTCTTCCTGCCGGGTGACTCGCTGCTGTTCCTGGCCGGGTACGCGACCGACCGTCACAACAACCTGCATGTCCACATGCCGTTGGGATGGCTGCTGGTCGCTGCCGCTGGCGGGGCGATCGTGGGCGGCCAGCTGGGCTACGAGGTCGGACGGCGGGCGGGGGCCTCGCTCAACGAGCGCCGGTCGCGGTTCTACAAGCGGGAGTTCGCCGAACGGGCCGAGCGCTTCCTCGACCGGTTCGGGGCGGGCAAGGCGGTGACGCTTTCGCGGTTCGTCCCCGTCGTACGCACCTTCACCTCGCCGATCGTCGGCGTCGCCGGCGTCGGCCGGAGCCGCTATCTGGTCGCGAACGTCGTGGGCGGGCTGATCTGGACGGTGCCCATCGTCGTACTCGGCCACTTCCTCGGGCACGTGTCGTTCATCCGCAAGTACGTCGAGATCATCGCGGTCGCGGCCGTCGTACTGTCCGTCATCCCGGCCAGCATCCACATGTTGCGCGCCCGCAGAGCGAATGGCACATAGCTACTGCCCCAGCAATGCACATTCGCCCGCTGCCCGCTAGTCGAGGCCGAGGTCTGCGAGAGAGTACGCCGCGCGGTAGTCGAGACCGGCCGCTGCGACCGCGTCCGCGGCACCGCGCTCGACGATGACCGCCACGCCGACGACTTCGGCGCCGGCCTCCCGCAGCGCCTCGACCGCGGTCAGCACCGACCCGCCGGTGGTCGAGGTGTCCTCCACCGCAAGCACCCGGCGGCCGGCGACGTCCGGGCCTTCGATCCGTCGCTGCAGCCCGTGCGCCTTGCCCTCCTTGCGCACGACGAAGGCGTCGAGCTTGTCCCCATCCGCCGCAGCAGCGTGCAGCATCGCGGTCGCAACCGGATCAGCGCCGAGGGTCAGCCCGCCCACGGCGTCGTAGTCGAGGTCGGCGGTCAAGGTGCGCATCACTCGCCCGACCAGCGGGGCGGCCTCGCCGGACAACGTCACCCGTCGCAAGTCGACGTAGTAGTCGGCCTCACGGCCGGATGACAGCGTCACCTTGCCGTGCACGACCGCATCGGCCTTGATCAGCTCCAACAACGCTTCCGCATCAGCCACGGCAGGGAGGCTACCGACCCCCGCCGAGCCCAACCTTCTTGGTCTCTCAAAGGGGGTCGAAAGACCCAAAACGTAGGTCTCGGCGCGAAGAGTTGGTCTGCTGTTGTGACTGTCGAGGTGCCGCGCTGCCGATCTTGAAGGGGTGAGAGTACGTAGCCGCTTCACCGCGCTTGGCGCGATCGTGCTGGCCGGCGTCATCGCCGCGTCCGCTTCCACGGTGCCGGCGGCAGCCTCCGCGTCCGGGCCGACCCAGATTCCGTTTCTGAGCCACGGCGTGGTCTCTTCCCACAACGTCATGTCCGGGCCGCTCGGCCCGCGAAAGGGAAAGTCTCCCTTCGGCTGGGTGATGGTGATCCACGGCGGCGGCTGGCAGATGGTCGGCCGCGAC
>DASZRO010000027.1 GCA_035550055.1 Mycobacteriales bacterium
GTACTGTCAGCGATCGGACAGTTGGGGAGGCGGCATCGGGGCGTTCTCAGGTAACCTCGTCGCCGCCGCCCCCTTAGCTCAGTCGGCAGAGCGTCTCCATGGTAAGGAGAAGGTCTACGGTTCGATTCCGTAAGGGGGCTCTGGACGGCCGCCTCTCATTCGAGGCAGCCGACATCCGTCAGCGCGCCGGGCGCTCGTTCGAAGCGAGCGACGGCGGACGCAGGGATCGCCAGTCCATCTCCGTTCTTGGGTGAGATCGCGAACACGACGGCGATGACTTTGCCGTCAGCGTCCAGCACCGGGCCGCCGGAGTTGCCGTGCCGCACCGCAGCGGTGATCTCGAGGACCTTTTCGGGCTGGCCGATCCACCGCGCGTCCACGTAACCAACGGCGACGCCGTGCGTGACCGTGAGCTGGTCGCCTTCGGGGTAGCCCGCGACCCACACCGGTGTGCCGGCGGCAACCCGGGTGGTGTCGATCGGCGCGTCAGGAAGTCCCTCGCGGTCGGCTGTGAGCTCCGCAAGGTCGGGTCCCGGCGACAGCGCGTCGACGTCGGCCTGGAAGTCGTCGCCCGACCAAGTCGCGAGCTGGACGATCGCCGATCCCTGTGCGACGTGCCGGTTCGTGATGATGCCGCTCGACGTACTGAACGACGAGCCCACGGCCAGGCAAGCGACGCTGCGCACCCGGTAGACGAAGTGCCGCGCCTCAGTGAGCATCCGAGCATCCAGTGACGGTGCTGCGGCGGTTGGGCTCGGTGGCGGTGCGGGTGGGGTGAACGCCGCGAGCGGCGGGGGTGAGGCGACGCAGCCCGTGAGCGCGGTGCAGCCGAGCCCGATCGCACCGAGAACGGCGAGGATCCGCCTCATTCGTTGGCGCTGATCAGTGACTGGAGCTGGTTGTTCGCGTTCTGCGCCCTCGTGCACGCGGCACCGGCCTCGTTCGCATTGGCCTCGAGGTAGGGGTCGATCGTGGAGGCGCTCGTGACGTCGTCCACGATCTCGCCGATCAAGCTCCGCATGTCGTCGACGCAGCCCGAGAGTTCCTGGGAAACCGTCCCGGCGACGGCGTTGACGTCCACGGCACGTTCCTTGGCGTTGGCCGTCGTCGACAGCCTTCGCCGCAGATTCTTCACCTGGGCTTGGAGGCCGCCGACCTGTCCTTGCAGCGCGGTGACGCGCGTGTCGTCGGCGCTGAGGCTCCTCGTCAGGGTGGTGTTCCGCGACGCCTCCGTCCGCTCCTCGCTGCGCCAGTTGCGTGCCGACAGACTCTGCGAGACGGCGAACACGGCGAGCGCGACCACGAGTACGACGCCGGCGATGATGGTGGTCATCCGGCCCGGCGCGCGCAGTCGGGGGCCGCTCGGCGCGATCACCGCAGGCGCCGCGATCACCGCAGGCGCCGCAGGCACCGCAAGCGCCGGGAGCGTCGGGGGCGCGGGCGGGGCGTTCACCGCCTCCGCGTCGTCGGGACGCGGTCCGTCCCAGTCCGGGGGGTAGTAAATCGTGCCCATTCCGCCTCACCCGATCCTGTCAGCGGCGTTGTGCGATCAGCGGTTGGAAACCTAGAGGCGATGAGCGGTCTGTGCCACGTCGGTAGTCGTGGCACCATGGTTGGCCGGTCCGCGTAAGTGGCCCTGCGGCGGAGTAGCTCAGCCTGGTAGAGCAAGCGGCTCATAATCGCTGTGTCGCCGGTTCAAGTCCGGCCTCCGCTACTAGCAAAATCCCGGCTATTCTCGATGGCCGGGCGCTATGCCCGTCGTATCGAAATCGCTGTTCTTCCGAGAGGTTCCTGCCGTGGCTGCCACCGACGTACGACCGAAGATCACGTTGGCGTGCGCCGAGTGCAAGCACCGCAACTACATCACCAAGAAGAACCGGCGCAACGACCCCGACCGGCTCGAGCTGAAGAAGTTCTGCCCGAACTGCCGCAAGCACACCGAGCACAAAGAAACTCGCTGAGCCGCCGAGCCGACACGGGCTCAGTGCCGCTTTCCAGTCCTGCGGCGGACTTCTAGATCTGCTGGGGGTTGCGCGAGACTAGTGGCGTGGACCTCGGGGAGTACGAGGCGGCGGGTCTGTATGACCCGCTGGATCCGGATGCGGATGCCCGTGCCGAGCTGATCGCGTACCTCGTCGAGGTGGGCGCGAGCCTCGAGGAGATGGTTGCGGCCCACGCTCAGGGTCGGCTGTTCGCCCTCGCGGGCGACCGCGTGATCATTCCGGGGCGCGACCAGTTCTCCCTCAACGACATCGCCGCCGCTACCGGCGCGCCCGTCGCGGACGTCTGTGCGATCTGGCGGGCGCTGGGCTTCCCGCGCGCGGGGTGGGACGACCTCGTCGCGTCTCCTGAGGACGTCGAGGCCGTCCGGGTCATCGTCGACATGTCCCGGCTGATCGGGCTGCAGGGCGTGCTCGGCATCGCCCGGGTCGTCGCGTCCTCGATGACCCGCATCGCTGATGCCGCCTCGACCGCGGTCCGCACTCAGGTCCCGCAGCTTGCGCTCGGCCTATCGGAGAGCGAGCTCGTGACGGCCAAGACCTTCGAAGGTGTGGCGACCTTCGTGCCGCGGGTGGGCCAGGCGCTCGACGCGGTCTGGCGCCACCACCTCGAAGCGGCGCGGCGGCACTGGGAGCGCAGCGACAGCGTCGACCTCGCCGAAAGTGGCGGGGTGCGTCTCGGCGTCGGGTTCGCCGACCTTTCCGGCTTCACCGGGATGACGGAGAGCCTGACGATGGTCGAGCTCTCGCGCCTGCTCACCGTCTTCGAGGAGGTCGCGGACGACATCGTGCGCGACGAAGACGGACGCGTCGTGAAGTACATCGGCGACGCCGTCATGTACGTCACGCATGACGCGTCGTCGGCGGTGCGGGTCGCCGACCGGCTGCTCGACGCCGCGGAGGTCCGCGGCATGCAAGCCCGGGCCGGAGTGACGGTGGGAGTCGTGCTCTCGCTGGAAGGCGACTACTTCGGTCCGGTGGTCAACCTCGCCGCCCGGCTCGTGGCGATGGCCGCGCCCGGTGAGCTGCTGGTGACGGACGAAGTCGTCGCGCGCATCGACGGTGCGATGGAGGCGGTGGCCCTCGGTCCGCGCGCCATCCGCGGCTTCAGCAAGGAGATCGAAGTCGCGAAGCTGCGCTGACCCGCTGCGATAGCGTCGGGTGCGCAGTCGACCCCAACGCGAGAAGGAACCGATGGCAGCGACGGTCAGCTACGACGACGTCGAGGTGGGCACCGAGATTCCGGCCCAGACCTTCCAGGTCACGCGCGCGAGCCTGGTGAAGTACGCCGGTGCCTCCGGGGACTTCAACATCATTCACTGGAACGAGCGCACCGCGAAGGCGGTCGGGTTGCCCAACGTCATCGCCCACGGGATGTTCACGATGGCCGAGGCCGGCCGGGTCGTGACCGACTGGGCCGGCGACCCCGGGGCGGTCGTCGAGTACGGCGTGCGGTTCTCCTCGCCCGTCCCGGTGGAGGACGACGACACCGGCACGACGCTGACCGTGTCCGGCCGGGTCGAGGAGAAGCTCGACAACCGGCAGGTTGCCGTCGCCATCGAGGCAACCGCGCTCGACGCTCGCGTGCTGTCGAAGGCGCGCGCGATCGTCCAGCTCGCTTAGGCGATCACGCCCGCTCGACGCAGCAGCCAGCGGTTCTCGCGGCCGATCAGGCCGCACTCGTCGAAGAACGCGAGAACCTTCTCGGCCACGCGGCTCTTGGTCTCGCGCCAGTGCGGGTTGTCGGCCGCTGCCTTGCGCGCAAGGTCGGGATCGAGGCCGGCGTTGGCGTAGACGTCCGGATGGATCAGCGACCGGGTCGCCTCGTGCACGATCAGGCCGATCATGATCCGGTTGTACGTACGACGTAGCAGCCCGCTGTCTGCCTGCGCGCGAAGCGTCTCCTCACGGGCGTAGCTGATGTGGCGGGCCTCCTCGATCACGTGGATCCGGCTGACCTGTCGCACGATCGGCTGCACCGACTCGTCGTCCATCGCCTCGCGCTGCAACCCGTCGAGGATCTCCTCGACGTACATCGTCCCCGCGAAGGTCAGCACGTTGTTGGAGATGGTCTTGAAGACCCGGCCGAGCTCGTGGGCGATGCGGCCGACACCGTAGTTGGGAGCGCCGAAGGCCTTGGTCATCGAGGCGAACATGATCGAGTGGCGGCATTCATCCGCGATCTCGGTGAGCGCCCACTGCACGTCCTTGCGGGTCAGGTCACGGTCGTAGGCGTAGCGCAGCAGCATCTGCATGAGGATCTCTTCGAACCAGATGCCGACGCTGGCGATGCTCGCGACCTCGTGCTTGGTGAGCGTCGCCCGTTGTTCGGGCGTCATCGCCTGCCAGAGGTCTGTGCCGTACAGGCTGCAGCAGCGCTCGGGCTCGTAGAGGACGTCCGCCGGTTGCGGCTGGTCCCAGTCGACTTCGGTCTGCGGGTCGAAGGAGACCTTCGCCGCCGAGCGGAGCAGCCGCACCGCGGTGCGCTCGCGCTCGGGAACGTCGGGCCGGGCCTGGTCTACGGTCGCTGTGCTCATAGCCACTATCTAACGTGCCATTGCGCAATGGCGCAAGAGGCGGTGGTAGTGTCCTACCTCACGTTCTGGAGGGTTTGATTGGCCGAGTACCGCATCGACGACCTGGCGCGCGCTGCCGGGATGACGGTGCGCAACGTGCGCGCTTACCAGGAGCGCGGGCTGGTGCCGCCGCCGCGCCTGCAAGGACGCACCGGCTGGTACGACGACGGCCATCTCGCCCGGCTGCGGCTGATCGGCCGGCTGCTCGAGCGGGGCTACACCACAGCCCACATCACCGACTTCATCGCCACCTGGGAAGCCGGCCACGACCTCGGCCAGACGCTCGGGCTGGAGGCGGCACTGCTGGCTCCGGGGTCGGGGGAGATCCCGGAGCTGCTCACCCAGGACGACCTGGTGGAGATGTTCGGGGTGCTCGACCCGTCGGCGATCGACGCGGCGGTCCGGATGGGCGTGATCGAACCGGACGGCGAGGGACGGTTCCGGGCGCTCTCGCCGCGGCTGCTGCGCGCCGGAGCCGAGCTCGTGGCCCTGGGCATGCCGCTGCTCGACGTGCTGGACCTCGGCGCCCAGCTGCGGCTTCGGGTGCAGACCGTCGCAACGCTGTTCGTGCAGGCCGTCGCGCCCTCCATCATCGGCGACCATGAGCCCGGGTGGGTGCCCGACGACGCCGACATGGAGCGCATCATGCGGCTGGTCTCGGACATGCGCCCGCTCGCGCGGGTGGTGGTCGACGAGGAGCTGACCAGCGCCTTGGAGACGGGGATCGCCGACTACGTCACCCAGTGGCTGGCCGCGGCGGTCGAGGCCACCGCCCAACACGGAGCCGGTTAGAGCGCGATCTCGCTGAGGAGCTTGTGCATCCGGCCGACCCCTTCGACGAGGTCGTCGTCGCCGAGCGCGTAGGACATCCGGAAGGCGCCGAGATCGCCGAATGCCTCACCCGGCACCACCGCCACTTCTGCCTCTTCCAGCACCACGGTCGCGAGCTCGGCGGAGGTCTGCGGCGTGCGACCGCGCAACGGCTTGCCCAACAGCGCGGAGACCGACGGGTAGCAGTAGAACGCCCCCTGCGGCGTCGGGCACTCGACCCCCGGGATGTCGTTGAGCATCCGGACCATCGTCTGGCGGCGCACGTCGAAGGCGCTGCGCATCATCGCGACCGCGGACAGGTCTCCGCTGACCGCGGCCAGCGCGGCGGCCTGGGCGACGTTCGACACGTTGGACGTGGCGTGCGACTGCAGGTTGCCGGCTGCGCTGATCACGTCGGTCGGGCCGATCATCCAGCCCACCCGCCAGCCCGTCATGGCGTAGGTCTTGGCGACACCGTTGAGCAGCACACACGTGTCAGCCAGCTCCGGGACGAGCACCGGCATCGACGGAGCGGTCGCGCCGTCGTAGAGCAGGTGCTCGTAGATCTCGTCACTGATCACCCAGACGCCGTGTTCGAGCGCCCAGCGCCCGATCGCCTGCACCGCCTCCGGCGGGTACACCGCGCCGGTGGGGTTCGACGGCGAGCAGAACAGCAGCGCCTTGGTCCTGGGCGTCCGGGCCGCCTCGAGCTGCTCGACGGTCGCCAGGTAGCCGCTCGCGGCGTCCGTCGCCACGACGACAGGGGTGCCGCCGGCCAGCCGGATCGACTCGGGATAGGTGGTCCAGTACGGCGCGGGCAGGATGACCTCGTCGCCGGGGTCGAGCAACGTGGCGAACGCCTCGTAGACCGCCTGCTTCCCGCCGTTGGTGACCAAAACCTGGGCCGCCGTCACCGTGTAGCCGGCGTCGCGCAGGGTCTTGTCGGCGATCGCCTGGCGCAGCGCCGGCAGGCCCGGGGTCGGGGTGTAGCGGTGCATCGCCGGGTCGGCGCACGCGGCGGCTGCGGCGTCGACGATCGGCTGCGGCGTCGGGAAGTCCGGCTCGCCCGCGCCGAACCCGATCACGTCCCGGCCAGCCGCCTTGAGCGCCTTCGCCTTCGCGTCGACGGCGAGGGTTGCGGACTCTGCGATGCCGCCGACTCGGGCGGAGATGCGTGACTGGGCCATGCATCCATCGTCGCCTACCCGTCGTCGGCGGGTCCATCCGGTTACCGTCGCCGGAGCGCGGTTCGACCGGTTCCGCCGACCAGACGTAGACTGCGTCGTTCGGCAACACCGAATAAAGGGCAGTAGCTCAAATGGCTAGAGTCCCGGTCTCCAAAACCGGTGGTTGGGGGTTCGAGTCCCTCCTGCCCTGCGCATGACCGGACTGAGTACGACGAGGAGGTGACGATATGACGCAGACGAACGAGAGCATGCCGACCGCCAAGTCGGCGCGTTCGGGTCGGGGCAAGGGTGGCAAGCCCGGCTATCCCGAGCGGATCTCGACGTACAACCGTCAGGTCGTCTCCGAGCTGCGCAAGGTGCTGTGGCCGACCCGCAACGAGCTCGTGACCTACACCGTCGTGTCCGTGACGTTCGTCGTGGCGATGGTGGCGTTCGTCGGTGCGCTCGACTACGGGTTCACCAAGGCCGTGTTCTCGCTGTTCGGATAGTCCTTCCCCCCTCCGCCCTCACCATCAAGGAAGCCTCCTCACCGTGACCGAGTACGCGCCCGAGTCCGACAACACCGAACCCGTCGGCGACCCCGCCGAAGAGGCGTTCGATGCTGCCGAGACCGCGGCCGAAGGCTCGTCGTACGGCGAGGCGGTCATCGACGAGACCGCGGCCGACTCACCCGCCCCGTCGATCGATCTGACCGTCGCCGAGACGGTTGGTGAGAACGGCGAGGAGCTCGACGAGGTCGAGGCGTTCCGCGCCAAGCTGATCTCGCTTCCGGGCGACTGGTACGTCGTTCACACCTACGCCGGCTACGAGAACCGCGTGAAGACCAACCTCGAGTCGCGGATCGCCTCCTTGAACATGGAGGACTACATCTTCGACATCCAGGTCCCGACGCAGCCCGAGACGATCATCAAGGCGGGCAAGCGGCAGACGGTCGAGTCGAAGGTGTTCCCGGGATACGTCCTGGTCCGGATGGACCTCACCGACGAGTCCTGGTCGGTGGTGAAGAACACGCCGAGCGTCACCGGCTTCGTCGGGACGAGCCACCCGACCCCGCTGTCGATGGCCGACGTGGTGAAGTTCCTGGCGCCCAAGCCGGTGGAGGCCAAGCGCGCCGAGCCGGTGCGCGTCGTGGACTTCTCGGTCGGGGAGTCGGTCACCGTCATGGACGGCCCGTTCGCCACCCTGCCCGCCACGATCAACGAGATCAACGCCGAGGCCCAGCGACTGAAGGTCCTCGTTTCCATCTTCGGCCGGGAGACGCCGGTCGAGTTGTCGTTCAGCCAGGTCAGCAAGATCTGACCAGCCTTTAGTTGAGGAAGCTCTCATGCCTGCCAAGAAGAAGATCGCCGGTCTGATCAAGCTGCAGATCCAGGCCGGTGCCGCGACCCCTGCGCCGCCCGTCGGCCCCGCGCTGGGCCAGCACGGCGTCAACATCATGGACTTCTGCAAGCAGTACAACGCGGAAACCGAGTCGCAGCGCGGCAACGTGATCCCGGTCGAGATCACCGTGTACGAAGACCGCACCTTCTCCTTCATCACCAAGACCCCGCCCGCGGCGCGCATGATCCTCAAGGCTGCCGGGGTCGAGAAGGGCTCCGGGGAGCCGCACAAGACCAAGGTCGCATCGATCACCCGCGACCAGGTTCGCGAGATCGCGCAGACCAAGATGGCCGACCTCAACGCAAACGACCTCGACGCCGCCGAGCTGATCATCGCCGGCACGGCACGCTCGATGGGCATCACCGTCAGCGACTAGCGCCACCCGCATCACAGACACACCTACGCCGTGGGAGGGGCCGCCCGGCTCCGCTCGCACCACTGAGGAGAGACAGAGAAATGGCACGTAGCAAGGCGTACGAAGCAGCAGCCAAGCTGATCGACCGCGACCGGTTGTACTCGCCGAGCGAGGCGGTCGCCCTGGCCAAGCAGACCTCGACCACGAAGCGGTTCGACGCGACCGTGGAGGTCGCGATGTGCCTGGGCGTCGATCCCCGCAAGGCCGACCAGATGGTGCGCAGCACCGTCTCCCTGCCGCACGGCACCGGCAAGACCGCGCGCGTCGCGGTCTTCGCGACCGGTGAGAAGGCGGAGGAGGCCCGTGCGGCCGGCGCGGACGTGGTCGGGGGCGACGAGCTCATCGCCGAGCTCGAGGGTGGCCGGCTGGACTTCGACGCCGCCGTCGCCACCCCGGACCTGATGGGCAAGGTCGGCCGGCTCGGCCGTGTGCTCGGTCCGCGCGGCCTGATGCCCAACCCGAAGACCGGCACGGTCACGATGGACGTCGGCAAGGCCGTCGAGGACATCAAGGGCGGCAAGATCGAGTTCCGCGTCGACCGTCAGGCGAACCTGCACTTCGTGATCGGCAAGACCTCCTTCACCGACTCGCAGCTCGTCGACAACTACGTCGCGGCGCTCGACGAGGTGCTGCGAGCCAAGCCGTCGACCGCCAAGGGCCGTTACATCAAGAAGGTGTCGGTCTCCACGACCATGGGTCCTGGGATCCAGGTCGACCCGACCAAGACCCGCGGCGACGAGGGCTCCGACGCGTCCGCGCCCGCCGCGCCCGCCGCTCCTGCCGCCGAAGCCGAGGAGACCTCCGCGGAGTAGCCCTGGCGCTGGGGCTTTGGCATTTGCGTCGAAGCCCCAGTAGCCTGACTGCTACCGAAGACCGCCGGATGTCGCTGGCAGCAGCGACCGAAGGTTCCGCGCAAGCGGGCATCCAGCGCAGGTGAGTGGTACGTCGCCGGGTTTCGACCCGCTGCGCCCCGCGCCCTGCGCCGGGGCGTTTTTGTTTGCCGACGTACGACGAAAGAGGACCCTGAATGGCCCGGCCGGACAAGGCCTCAGCGGTCGCCGAGCTCACCACGGCGTTCCGCGACTCCAGCGCGGCGGTGCTCACCGAGTACCGCGGCCTGACGGTCGCGGAGCTCAAGGAGCTGCGGCGTTCGCTGCAAGGCAACGCGACGTACGTCGTCGTCAAGAACACGCTGTCGAAGATCGCCGCTCGTGAGGCGGGCGTCGAGTCGCTCGACGACCTCATGACCGGCCCGTCGGCGATCGCCTTCGTCAACGGCGACCCGGTCACCGTTGCGAAGAGCCTGCGTGACTTCGGGCGGGAGCACCCGCTGCTGGTCGTCAAGGGTGGCGTGCTCGACGGCTCCCCGCTGACCGCCGAGGAGATCCGCAAGCTCGCCGACCTGGAGTCGCGCGAGGTGCTGCTGGCCAAGCTGGCCGGCGGCCTGAACACCCCCGCGTCGCAGCTGGCCAGCGTGCTCATGGCACCGGTTCGCCAGCTCGCGCAGGTCCTCGGCGCGCTCGCCGCCAAGGCCGCGGAGGACCCGAACTGGGCCGGCGGCGACGGTGCGAGCGCCACCGAGCCGACGCCTGAGCCGACGCCGGAGGCGTCCGCAGCGGCGCCGGCCGAGGACACGGTGGCTCAGGACACCACGGCTCAGGACACCACGGCTCAGGACACCACGGCTGACGAGACCCCTGCCGAGGCTGAGACCCCCGCCGAGGCACCCGCGACCGAAGCGGTCGCGACCGAACAGACCACCGACGGCGTCGCTGACGCGTCGTCCGCAGCAGACACCGAATAAGGAGAAACATCATGGCGACTCTGACCAACGACGAGATCATCGAGGCCCTCAAGGAGAAGAGCCTCATCGAGATCTCCGACCTCGTGAAGCAGTTCGAGGAGACCTTCGGGGTCTCCGCCGCGGCCCCGGTCGCGGTTGCGGCTGCCCCGGCAGCCGGCGGCGCGGCCGCGGGCGGCGAGGCGGCAGGCGGCGGCGACCAGGACGAGTTCGACGTCATCCTCGACGCGGCCGGCGACAAGAAGATCCAGGTCATCAAGGTCGTGCGCGAGCTGACCAGCCTGGGCCTCAAGGAGGCCAAGGACCTCGTCGACGGCGCGCCGAAGACCGTCCTGGAGAAGGCCAACAAGGAGTCGGCGGACAAGGCGAAGGCGGCCCTCGAAGAGGCCGGCGCCAGCGTCACCGTCAAGTAGTCCTCGCACCATCGCGCTGGGGGCAGGCCCGAAAGGGTCTGCCCCCAGCGCTTTTCGCGCTCTGACTTGCGTTTTTGCCTGAAGTGGGTCGCGGCTCGCGACCGGCGGGGCAGGTAGCAAACCGCCCTGTCCGGGCGGTAATGTCTCGCGTTGTGACCCGCCTCACACGCCTCGCTCGGCGGGCGTCGAAGTCGGTCCCTATCGCCGGTCGCTCAGGAGGGCAGGGTCCGCGTGGGCGTTGAGGTCAAGGTCGAAGGCCTGACGAAGTCGTTCGGCCGGCAGGTGATCTGGGAAGACGTCTCCCTGACGCTGCCCAAGGGCGAGATCTCGGTTCTGCTCGGCCCTTCCGGCACCGGCAAGTCGGTGTTTCTCAAGCACCTGATCGGGCTGCTGCGTCCCGATCGCGGCCACGTCTACATCGAGGGCAACGACGTACCGAACGTCACCGAACGCAAGCTGTACGAAGTCCGCAAGATGTTCGGCGTGCTGTTCCAGGACGGCGCACTGTTCGGTTCGATGTCGATCTACGACAACGTCGCGTTCCCGCTTCGTGAGCACACGAAGAAGAACGAAACCGAGATCCGCGGCATCGTCATGGAGAAGCTCGAGCTGACCGGCCTGATCGGCGCCGAGCAGAAGCTGCCCGGTGAGATCTCCGGCGGCATGCGCAAGCGGGCCGGCCTGGCTCGCGCGCTCGTCCTCGACCCCGAGATCCTGCTCTTCGACGAGCCGGACTCCGGTCTGGACCCGGTCCGCACCGCCTACCTCAACCAGCTGATCGTCGACCTCAACCAGCAGATCTCTGCGACGATGCTGATCGTCACCCACGACATCAACACCGCCCGCACGGTGCCGGACAACATCGGCCTGCTCTACCGCCGCCACCTCGCGATGTTCGGTCCGCGCGAGATGCTGTTGTCCAGCCAGGAGCCGGTCGTTCGCCAGTTCCTCAACGCGCAGCGGCAGGGCCCGATCGGCATGGCGGAGGAGAAGGACGCCGCCGAGCTCGAGCAGGAACGCTCCGAAGGCGCCGAGCTGCCCCCGCTGCCCCCGATCCCGCCGCAGATCATGCCGACCGACGGCCGGGCCCGGCCCACTCAGCGCCCCGCCGGCCAGTGGCTGCGTGAGCACGGCGTCACGCCCCCGCCCGGGTCCTTCGCCGGGCTGCCCGGACGCACCCCACCGGTGTCGACCGCACCGCCCGCCACCACCGAGGCGGAAGGGGTACGTGTGCTGCGGGCCGCGCCGACCGCCCGTCGCCGCACCACCACCGACAGCGCTCCCGCGAAGAAGACTGCAGCGAAGACGACGGCGAAGAAGACCGCCAAGAAGACCACCAGCGGTGAGCCGGCGAAGAAGGCCACGGTCCGGCGGACGGCCGGAGGATCCACGGGGGCAACGCGGAGACGCTCCTCGTGAGTTCCGTCGGTGTCGCGGCGCCCTTCCGGGCGAGCGGCAGCTTTTTCGCGATGTGCCTGGACACCTGGGTGGCGTTCTGGCGCTCGGTGCGGCACCTGCGCTTCCAATGGCGCGAGATGCTCGAGCAGGCGTGGTTCATCGCGAGCGTCACGATCCTGCCGACCGCGCTGGTCTCGATCCCGTTCGGCGCCGTCATCGCGCTGCAGATCGGCAACCTCGCCCGCCAGGTCGGCGCGCAATCCTTCACCGGCTCGGCGTCGGTGCTGGCGATCCTGCGCGAGGCGGCGCCGATCGTGTGCGCGCTGCTGATCTCCGGCGCCGGCGGTTCGGCGATCTGTGCCGATCTGGGCAGCCGCAAGATCCGTGACGAGATCGACGCCATGGAGGTGCTCGGCATCTCCCCGCTGGAGCGCCTCGTGGTTCCGCGGGTCGCGGCGAGTGCGATCGTCGCGGTGCTGCTGAACGGCCTGGTCTCGGTCGTCGGCGTGATCGGCGGCTACATCTTCAACGTGATGCTCCAGCACGGCACGCCGGGCGCCTACATCCAGTCGTTCACCGCGCTCGCGCAGCTGCCCGACCTCTACGTCGGGGAGTTCAAGGCGCTGCTGTTCGGGATCATGGCCGCGCTGGTGGCCTCCTACAAGGGCTTGAACCCCAAGGGTGGCCCGAAGGGCGTCGGAGACGCCGTCAACCAGTCCGTGATCATCGCCTTCATGCTGCTGTTCGTGATCAACTTCGTGATCACGCAGGTCTACTTCACCGTCGTCCCGCCGAAGATCAGCTGATGGCCGGCACCGTCTCGCTGCCGCGTCCGCTGCGGACCGTCACCCGGGTTGTCGGGGCGCCGTACCGCGCCACGATGAGCGGGCTCGAGGACGCCGGCGAGCAGCTGTCCTTCTACCTGCGCTCGCTCGGCTGGGTCTGGCGCACGCTGGTGTCCTACAAGCGTGAGGTCGTCCGGCTGATCGCCGAGGTGAGCCTCGGCTCGGGGGCCCTCGCGTTGATCGGCGGCAGCGTCGGAGTCGTCGCGTTCCTCACCTTCTTCACCGGGACCGAGGTCGGGCTCGAGGGCTACCAGGGCCTCCAGCAGATCGGGATCTCTGCGTTCGCCGGCTTCGTGTCGGCGTACTTCAACACCCGGGAGATCACCCCGATCGTCGCCGGCCTGGCGCTCACCGCAACGGTCGGCGCGGGCTTCACCGCACAGCTCGGTGCCATGCGGATCAGCGAGGAGATCGACGCCCTCGAGGTGATGGGCATCCCGTCGATTCCCTACCTCGTCACCACTCGGCTCATCGCCGGCCTCGTGGCTGTCATCCCGCTCTACGTCGTTGGTCTGGTCGCGTCGTACTTCTCGACGCGACTGATCGTGACCCTGTACTTCCACCAGTCGGGTGGCACCTACGACCATTACTTCCACACGTTCCTGGTGCCGACCGACGTCTTCTACTCGTTCCTGAAGATCATCATCTTCGCGATCGTCGTGATGCTGATCCACTGCTACTACGGCTACTACGCCAGTGGCGGCCCGGCGGGCGTGGGCGTCGCGGTGGGGCGCGCGGTGCGTACCTCGATCGTGGCGATCAACGTGATCGACCTGTTCTTGAGCCTCGCGCTGTGGGGTGCCAACACCACGGTCAGGATCGCGGGGTAGCGCATGTCCCGCAGCGAGGCCCGACTGCGCGTGAAGCGCCGCCTGCAAGGCGTTGCGTTCCTCGCGGTGATCGCTGCGCTGCTGAGCCTGACGGTCCTGATCTACAACAAGGACCTGCCGGGGCAGGGCAGCGACACCGTCACGCTGGACGCGTCGCGGATCGGCAACCAGCTGATCATCCCGGCTGACGTGAAGTACGAGGGCGTGCTGGTGGGGCGCGTCAGCTCCGTGCACAGCGACGGTGAGAACGCCACGCTCACCCTGCAGCTGTCGAAGTCCCTCATTCACAGCATCCCGAGCAACGTGCTGGCCCGGATCCTGCCCAAGACGCTGTTCGGCGAGAAGTACGTCGACCTGATCCGGCCGAGCTCGCCGGTCGGCTCCCTCCAGCCTGGGGCGACCATCCAGGAGGACCGATCCGCGGTCGCGATCGAGCTCCAGGACGTGTTCAGCAAGCTGGTGCCCGTGCTGCGGGCGGCGAACCCGGCCGCGTTGTCGGTGGCGCTGTCCAACACCGCCGAGGCGCTGGCGGGGCGTGGCGAGACGCTGGGCAAGAGCCTCACGCTGATCGACCGCTACTTCAGCCAGCTCAACCAGGACATGCCGAACATCCAGCACGACATCTCGGGCCTCGCCGACCTCGCGAGCAACTACGCCGACGCGGCTCCCGACCTGCTCGGGATCCTCAAACACTTCTCGGTGACCGCGCGGACCTTCACCGTGAAGGCGGACCCCTACGCGCAGTTCCTCGCCGGCACGACCGGCTTCGCCGACACCGGGGCGGGCTTCTTCAAGACCAACGGCAAAGGCCTGCGAGACCTCGCGAAATACAGCGAAGGCCCGCTCAACGTGCTGTCGGACTACTCGATCGTCCTCGAATGCCTGCCCAACGGCCTGTCGATCTTCGATCGGGAGCGGCTCGAGCACGCCTTCGGTGGCGGCGAGCTCCACATCGACCTGATCCCCGTGAACAGTAGAGGCGAGTACACCCAGAAAGACCACCCCTCGCTCAAGGAGTTCACCCGGGCGGTGCTGCCCGCGAACTGCTACGGACTGCCGTACGGCAACCACGCGCTGCACCCGGAGAACTCGAAATATCCATTCGCGCCAGGCGGCAACTACGCGCAGGGCGGCTACGCCGGCTCAGGTGCGGCGACGCCGGATGCGACCGCGTCGGTGTTCTCCGGCTCGACCGCCGGCGTCGGCTCGGCCGCCGAGCAAGCCGAGATCGCGACCTTGCTGGCGGAGGTCACCGGCCAGCGGCCGACCTCGGACGGCCTCGCCGACCTGCTGCTCGGACCGATGTTGCGCGGCATGGCGGTGGTGCCGTAATGCGCGGCAACACCCTCGGCGCGGCGATCAAGTTGATCATCTTCGCGCTCGTCACCATCCTCGCGACGGCGCTGCTCGGCGTGGTCATCAGCAACCGGACCTTCGGATCGACCAAGACGTACAAGGCCGACTTCACCGACGCCACCGACCTGATCAGCGGGAGCGACGTACGCATGGCCGGCGTCCGGGTCGGCACCGTCAAGTCGATCAAGTCGATCTCCGAGGACGGCAACAACCTGGCTCAGGTCTCGTTCACGGTCGACACCGACGTGCCGATGACCACGACGACGGACGTGAAGCTGCAGTACCTCAACCTGGTCGGCCAGCGCTACCTCGATCTGGTCGCGACGCCGGGCGGGACCACTCAGAGCACCGACGACGTGATCCCCACCTCGCGGACCGCTCCGGCGGTGGACCTGACCGCGCTGTTCAACGGGTTCAAGCCGCTGTTCCGCGCGCTGTCGCCGAACGACGTCAACCAGTTCGCCCTCGAGATCATCAAGACCCTGCAGGGCGAGGGCGGCACGGTGCAGGATCTCCTGCAACAGACCGCGTCGCTGACCAACACCGTGGCGCAGCGGGACGCCGCCATCGGCCAGGTCATCGACAACCTGCTCACCGTGCTGAGCACCGTTCAGCATCGCGACGCCGGGCTCAGCGAGACGATCACCCAGCTCCAGCGGCTGGTGACGGGTCTCGCCGGGGACCGCGACGCGATCTCGACCTCACTCGTCAACATCAACGACCTGGCGACCAGTACGGCGAAGCTGCTGACCGGGATCCGCCCGGTCCTGCCCGGCGACCTGAAGAACCTGACCGCCCTCGCAGAGAACCTCAACACGACGAAGGACACCGTCAACAAGGGCGAGAACGCTCTCGCCGCCTTCCTGCAGCGTGAGCCCGCCAAGCTCAACCGGATCATCCGCACCGGCAGCTACGGCGGTTACTTCAACTTCTGGCTGTGCTCGCTGAGCATCGCCGGCCTCCCGGCGCAGCTGCAGCCCAGCGCGTCGCAGTCGCCGTCGTGTCCGGCGGTGACGCAGTGAGACCGTTCCGCGAGCGCAGCCCGCTGCCGATCGGCATCGCGGGTGTCGTCGTCATCATCATCTTGTTGCTGCTCGCCCTCGACGTCGGCAGCCTGCCGTTCATCACGTCCGGGCACACCGTCTACGCCGAGTTCACCGACTCGGCCAGCCTGCAAAGCGGCGACAACGTGAAGGTCGCCGGCGTCCAGGTGGGCAAGGTGACCTCCGTCAAGCTGATGTACGTCCCCGGCGAGGGCAACATCGTCCGGGTCGGCATGAAGGTCAGCGGTGGGCCTCACATCGGCGCGGACACCACGGCGAACATCAAGATCGAGACGCTGCTCGGCCAGGTCTACGTCGCGTTGAACCCGACGCCGAGCGGATCGCTGGCCGACAACACCATCCCGGTCGACCGCACGACCACTCCGACGTCGATCACCGAGGCGTTCATCGGGCTCGGCAAGCGAGCCGGCGAGATCGACGTCAAGCAGCTGGCGAAGTCCTTCGACGTCCTGTCCGACACGTTCAAGAACACCCCCGGCGAGGTGCACGCATCGCTGGTGGGACTCGAGCGGGTGTCTGAGGCCATCGCCTCGCGCAACAACCAGCTGACCTCGCTGCTCGGCAAGGCGAACGACGTCACCACCACCATCGCCTCGCACGACGACGAGATCACCAAGCTCATCGACGACTCCTCGCTGATCCTCCAGACGATCAGCCAGCAGCGTGCCGTCGTCCATCAGCTGCTCGTCAGCACCGCCGCGCTGGCCCATCAGCTGACCGGTCTGGTCGCTGAGAACCGCAAGCTGATCGGCCCCGCGCTCGCCAAGCTCGACGGGACGCTGCGGATCCTGCGGGCGAACCAGCGAGCGCTCGACGAGACGCTTCACCTGGCCGCACCGTTCGTGCGCGACTTCACCGACACCCTGGGCACCGGTCGGTGGTTCGAGAGCACGCTGACGAACCTGACCGATTCGGCCGGCAAGCTCAGCCTCGGCAACTCCGGGAACCGCTGATGAGACGCTTCGGGGAGTTGTTCGCCGACTTGGTACGCCGGTTCGGCGCCGGCGTGGTTGCGCTGGTCGCGGTCGTCGCGCTGGTCATCGTCATCGTCGTCGTGTCCGTCACGACCGGCGGCGGGAAGACCTACAAGCTGACGGCGTACTTCACCAAGACCGTCGGCCTCTACACCGGCAACGACGTCCGGATCATGGGCGTCAAGGTCGGCCACATCGACAGCATCACGCCGGTCGGCACCGAGGTGAAGGTCGTCATGTCCTACGACGGCGACGACCGGGTGCCGTTGCACGCGAAGGCAGTGGTGATCGAGCCGTCGATCGTCAGTGACCGCTACGTCCAGATCACCCCCGGCTACGTGAGCGGCCCGACGCTGCCGAACAACGCGGTGCTCGGGTGCCCGCCGAACGGCACCGCGGTGAGCGACACGACCAACCCCGCGACCTGCGCCGAGCAGACCGCGGTGCCCCTCGAGCTCGACCAGATCTTCGGCAACCTCAACCAGCTCGACAGTGCCCTCGGTCCCAACGGCGCGAACAAGAACGGCGCGCTCGCGCAGCTGATCAAGATCGGCGCCGAGAACCTGAAGGGCAACGGCCAGGCGTTCAACGCCGCCTTCAAGCAGTTCTCCACGCTGATCTCGACGCTGGCCGGCAGCCGCGGCGACCTGTTCGACACCGTCAGCAGCCTTCAGAAGTTCACGACGACGCTTGCCAACGACAACGGCGGTGTCGTCGCGCTGAACAAGAACCTGGCCCAGGTCGGCAGTCAGCTCGCGGGAGAGCGCAAGGACCTCGGGGCGGCGCTCGCGAACCTCGCCACGGCGCTGACCTCCGTCGAGACCTTCGTCGCGGACAACCGCGCCGGGCTCAAGACCGACATCCACAGTCTCGCCAAGGTCACCGACGTGCTGACCCAGGAGAAGACGGCGATCACCCAGCTCACCGACCTGACCCCGCTGGCGCTGTCCAACCTCAGCCTCGCCTACGACCCGGCCACGAAGACCCTCGACACCAACGCTGCGCTGACCGAGCCGCTGCTGAAGACGGGCCCCTCCGGTGCGCTCTGCCAGCTGCTCGGGACTCTCGGGCTCGACACCCTGGTCGGCGACGCCGTGGGGTGCAGTGCGAACAAGCCGGTCATCAGCACCAGCAGCCTGCACCACCAGACGCCGACCCTGGCGGAGCTCCTGACCGGCGGTGCGACGTGAGCGCCTCCGCGCGCCGCGTCCGGCTGATCGCCGCAGCGCTCGGTGGCGTGCTTGTGCTGGCGGGCTGCGGCTTCCACAGTGCCTACTCGCTGCCGCTGCCCGGCGGTGCGGCATCGGGGAAGACCTACACGGTGAGCGCCGAGTTCAAAGACGTGCAGGACCTGACGCCGCAAGCGGCGGTCCGGGTGAACGACGTCGCGGTCGGTGACGTCAGCGACATCTCTCTTGACCCGAAGACCCTCGAGGCCAAGGTCACGATGCGGATCAAACAGTCCGTCGTCCTGCCCGCCAACGCGGTGGCCACCCTCGAACAGACGACGCTGCTCGGTGAGAAGTTCGTCGCCCTGTCGGCGCCGGAGAACGTCGCCCCCGAGGGTCGCCTCGTCGACGGCGACCGGGTCGACTCGGCGAGCGATCTGCCCAGCGTCGAGCAGGTCTTCGGCCTGCTGTCGCAGTTCCTGAACGGCGGCGACCTCGGCGACCTGCAGACGATCAGCGTCGAGGTCTCCAAGGCGCTCGCCGGCCGCGAGGCCGACGTCCGAGGCGCACTTTCGCAGCTGACGACGTTCGTGGGCGGGCTCGCCGACCAGAAACACGAGATCGTGCGCGCGATCGACGGCCTCGACCGGTTCAGCTCAGCGCTCGCCTCCCAGGACAGCACCATCGCGACCGCGCTCGACGACCTCGGACCGGGTCTCAAGGTGCTCGCCGACGAGCGAGCGCAGTTCACCTCGCTGCTGACCCACCTGTCCCGCTTCGGCAAGTACGCGAGCCGGGTCATCAACGCGTCGAGCTCCCAGACGATCGCCGAGCTGCGCGATCTGCAGCCGGTTCTGCGCCACCTCGCCGCCGCAGGAGCGAACCTGCCGCGGTCGCTCGAGGTGCTGATCACCTACCCATTCCCGCGTGACGTCGGCGCGGCGGCGCCCGGTGACTACGTCAACGCCGACATCAGCATCGACCTCGGTCCCGTGCTGTGTGCGGTGTTCGCCGGCAAGACGCCCGCGCAGCTCGAGTCCTCGCTCGGCCCGGTCGAGGCGGAGCTGGTGAAGCTGCTGTCCGGCAAGAGCTGCCCGGCGGTGACCAGCTCTTCCAACGCGGTCGGCCAGTCGGACCTCGCCCAGCTGCTGCTCAGCGGACTCGGAGGTTCCCAGTGATCCGCCGCGTCGTGAAGATCCAGCTCGCGATCTTTCTCGTGCTCAGCCTGGTCGGGATCGTCTACGTCGGCGCGAGCTACGTCGGCATCAACCCGCTGAGCCGCCCGTTCACCGTGAAGCTCGCGCTGCCGTCGGCGGGCGGGATCTTCACCAACGCAGACGTCGCCGAGCGCGGCGTCGTGGTCGGCCGCGTCGGTGCGCTGCACATCAACCCCGACGGCGGGGTGATCGTCGACCTCGAGATCAACCACGGCGAGAAGATCCCGTCCAGCGGCCTGACCGCGAAGGTCGCCGACTTGTCCGCAGTCGGCGAGCAGTACGTCGAGCTCGAGCCGGCCAGCGACTCGGCTCCGTACCTCACCTCGGACTCGCAGATCAAGGGCACGATCCCGGTGGACGACGCGGTGATCCTGCGCAACGTGGAGCAGCTGTTCGGCAGCATCGACGTCCACGACCTGTCGACCACCGTGACCGAGCTCGGCAAGGGCTTCGCGAACCTCGGCCCGAGCCTGCAGAAGCTGATCACCGGCGGTCAGCAGCTCACCCAGGCGGCCACCGACGCGCTGCCGGCCACGCAGAAGCTCATCAACGACGGCAAGACCGTGCTCGACACGCAGCGTGACGTCGCCGCCGAGCTCAAGTCGTTCGCCGCCAGCTTCGACGACGTCACCGGCGAGTTCAGCGGTCAGGACGCCGCGCTGCGGACCATCCTCGACAACGGCAGCGCCGCCTCCGACCAGCTGAAGCTGCTGATCAAGGACAACCAGGACGTGTTCCCGGAGCTGTTGTCGAACCTGGACACGTTCACCCAGATCGAGAGCGTCCGGCTGCCCTACGACCGGGCGGTGCTCGAGCTCTACCCGGCGATCGTGGCGGACTCCTACTACGCACTGCCGGCCCCTGGCAACGTCGCCCGGTTCGGCATGGTGACCGATGCCGGCGCGTTCTGCAGCAGCGGGTACGCAAGTACCAAGCCGCGCTCGAACAAGCCCAAGGACTGGGGCGGTGCCGCCAACCTGGACGCCCACTGCTTCGGCAACAACGCCTTCCTCGACACCGAGCAGAACGACATCCGCGGCGAGCGCAACGCGCCGCATCCCAAGGGCGACCACGCGAACGTGACCAACGCGACCCCGTACGACGGGCCGCACTACGGCCAGCCGTTCCCCGGTTCGGGTGTGGTCGGGACGTGCGACACCCCGAAGTGCCCCAAGCTGCGGAGGGCGAAGCAGGCCGGCTCGGGGGTTGCGACGGCCAGTGACTCCGCCGCGGTGACCACCGTCGCCCTGCCGTACGACCCGACGACCGGCGTGTTGCGTGGCCTCGACGGCAAGACCTACGAGCTCGGCTTGGACGGCCCGCTCACCCCGGTGTTCGGGTCCTCGTCCTACACCTGGCTGCTGCTCGCACCTACCATGCGTTAGTGAGCAGGGGAGTGGGCAAGCCGCATCGGCGGCAGCGCGGATCCGACGGCGGCGCATTGGCGCCCTGGCTGGCAGTGCTGGTTGTCGGTGCCGTCGTTGCCGCCGTGTTCACGACCTTTCTGGTGCTCAAGGCACACGACAAGTCGCACTACTCCTCGCTCAACCATGAGCGCAGCCAGCTCGAGGCGGTCGCCGGGCAGTACGCGATCGACTTCACCTCGGTCGACTATCGCCACATGCAGACCGACTTCGACGACGCGGCGAAGAACGCGACCTCGGACTTCGCGAAGAAGTACCTCGCGACCGTGAAGGTGTTCAAGCCGCTCTACGTCAAGGGGAAGGTCGTTCAGACGACCACAGTGCGCAGCGCCGCCGTCCAGTCGATGTCACCCAACGACGCCGTCGTGTTGGTGGCACTCGCCGGAACCGCGACGAACGTCAAGACCCAGGCCGCCACCCAGCAGCTGTTCCGGATGCAGGTGTCGCTGACCAGGGTCGACGGCAAGTGGCTCACCAGCAACGTGGTGCCGCTGTGAGCGACCTCACGGGACCGGGCGACGCCACGAACGATGCCATGGACGACGACGCGGCGCAGACCCCGGACGACGACGCGGCCGGCGAGTCGCTGACCCTGCCCGACGAGCGGCACTCCCGTACGACGGAGCTCGCCGCGCGGTTGCGGCAGAGCGCGCTGGCGCAGGTCGAGGCGGCTCGCGCGGCGCAGGCCGCGGGGGGCGCCGGCTCGACCCCGACCGCGCCGGAGGCGCCGAAGATCCCGGCGCTCGACGACCCGGCGCGCCGCTTCGCCCCGCCCGCCGAGGCCCCCGAGCCCCCGGCGCCGGCCGAGGTCCCCGAAGAAGCCGCCGAAGCCGCCGAAGCCGCCGAGGTCCCCGAAGCCCCCGAGGTTCCCGAAGCCCCCGAAGCTGCCGAGGCCGAAGTCCCCGAAACCGCCTGGGTCCCCGAGGTCCCGGAACCCGCCGAGCCGCTTGCCGAGCCGGCGGTCGCCGAAACCGACGAACCGGACCCAACGGACGAACCCGACGAGCCCGACGAGCCCGACGAGCCCGACGAGCCCGACTACCTCAGTCAGCCCTGGCAGGTCGGCGACGACGGCTTCGGCGGCTCGAACCGGGCCCTGATGGCGGCGGCCGCGCTCGTGTGCGTGCTCGCGGTCGCGGCGGTCGTGCTGTGGTTCGTCGAGTGCGGTGACGTGTCCCACGACTCGGCGGTCGAGAAGGCGCGGGTCGCGGCCGTCGCGGCCGCCAAGACCGAAACCGCAGCCGCCCTGACCTACAACTACCAGACCCTCGACGCCGACTTCGCCAAGGCCGAGGCCGGCATGAGCAAGTCCTTCCGGGCGAACTACGCCCAGACCGCGGCTAGCTCGGTCACCCCGCTGGCGAACAAGACCCACGCGGTCACGACCGGCACGATCGCCGCGGCCGGGGTGATCTCGGCGTCGGCCGACGAGGTCGAGGTGCTCGTGTTCGCCGATCAGACGGTCGAGAACAAGCTGCTCAACGCGACCTCGCGGCTCGATCGCTCGGTCATCAAGGTCGAGATGATCAAGCAGGACGGCCGCTGGGTCATCAACGATCTCCAGCCGTTCTAGGGAAATCCGCACCCAAACGGCGCGTCGGGCCTTGACGGCGGCGCTGCGGAGGTCCATGCTGCCGCGCAGCGCTAGGCCGCCCGTTCCAGGTGGTCTCGACAGAATGCCGCTGTGCGGCTATGCTGCTCGTTTGCGCTGCCTCCTACTGCCTCCACCCCTTTGCCTCGAGCGTGTCTTGATCGGTCCAGGGGTGGATCCATCGGCGTGCGCGCACGTTGACAGCGGGCACTAGAGAAGGACCCCACTTGGCCGCCTCGCGCACCACAGGTTCTGCACTTTCCACCCTCGCACCACGCCGCGTTTCCTTTGCGCGGATCAATGAACCACTCGAAGTCCCGAATCTGCTCGCACTGCAGACGGCTTCGTTCAAATGGCTGATCGGCTCACCCGAGTGGCGGGAGTCGGTCGAGGCCGGCACCCCGTCCGGGCTCGAGGAGATCCTCTCCGAGATCAGCCCGATCCGGGACTTCTCCGACACCATGTCGCTGGAGTTCCGCGAGCCGAAGCTCATGGACCCGCCGCACTCGATCGACGAGTGCAAGGACAAGGACATGACCTACTCGGCGCCGCTGTTCGTCATCGCCGAGTTCACGAACAACGAGACCGGCGAGATCAAGAGCCAGACGGTGTTCATGGGTGATTTCCCGCTCATGACCAACCAGGGCACCTTCATCATCAACGGCACCGAGCGGGTCGTCGTCTCCCAGCTCGTCCGCTCGCCGGGCGTCTACTTCGACCGGACCCTGGACAAGGTGACCGACCGCGAGGTCTACACCGCCAAGGTCATCCCGGGCCGCGGGGCGTGGCTGGAGTTCGAGGTCGACAAGCGCGACCAGGTCGGCGTGCGCATCGACCGCAAGCGCCGCCAGCCGGTGACGGTGCTGCTGCGCGCGCTCGGCTGGGACGACGCCAAGATCCTCGAGCGCTTCGGTGAGTTCGACTCGATGCGGCTGACCCTGGAAAAGGACCACACCTCCACTCCGGACGAGGCGCTCATCGACATCTACCGCAAGCTGCGTCCCGGCGAGCCGCCGACGCGCGACGCGGCCGAGACGCTGCTCAACAACCTCTACTTCAACGAGAAGCGCTACGACCTCGCCAAGGTCGGCCGCTACAAGGTCAACAAGAAGCTCGGTACGACGCAGCACCACAGCGTCGGCGTGCTGACCGAGGAAGACATCGTCGCGGCGATCGACTACGTGGTGCGCCTGCACCGCGGTGACGCCGGTTTCGAGACCGACGACATCGACCACTTCGGCAACCGGCGGCTGCGCACCGTCGGCGAGCTCATCCAGAACCAGGTCCGCATCGGCCTGTCACGGATGGAGCGCGTCGTCCGCGAGCGGATGACCACTCAGGACGTCGAGGCGATCACGCCGCAGACCCTGATCAACATCCGGCCGGTGGTCGCGTCGATCAAGGAGTTCTTCGGCACCTCCCAGCTGTCGCAGTTCATGGACCAGACCAACCCGCTCGCGGGGCTGACGCACAAGCGCCGGCTGTCCGCGCTCGGCCCGGGCGGTCTCTCGCGTGAGCGCGCCGGCATGGAGGTCCGTGACGTCCACCCGAGCCACTACGGCCGGATGTGCCCGATCGAGACGCCGGAAGGCCCGAACATCGGCCTGATCGGCTCGCTGGCGACCTACGCGCGGGTCAACCCGTTCGGCTTCGTGGAGACGCCGTACCGTCGCGTCGACAAGGGCCGGGTCACGGACCAGATCGACTACCTCACCGCCGACGAGGAAGACCGCCACGTCATCGCGCAGGCCAACGCGCCGCTGAACCCGAACGGGACCTTCAGCGAGAACCGCGTGCTGGTCCGCCGCAAGGACGGCGAGGTCGACTACGTCGAGCCCGCGGACATCGACTACATGGACGTCTCGCCGCGGCAGATGGTCTCCGTCGCGACCGCGATGATCCCGTTCCTCGAGCACGACGACGCCAACCGTGCGCTCATGGGCTCGAACATGCAGCGGCAGTCGGTGCCGCTGCTGCGGGCCGAGGCGCCGCTGGTCGGCACCGGCATGGAGTACCGCGCCGCGGTCGACGCCGGTGACGTCGTCGTCGCGGAGCAGGCCGGGACGGTCGAGGAGGTGTCGGCCGACTACGTGACGATCGCGCACAAGGACGGCACCAGCCGTACCTACCGTCTGGCGAAGTTCCACCGCTCCAACCAGGGCACCTCGTTCAACCAGAAGCCCATCGTCAACGAGGGCGACAAGGTCGAGCAGGGGCAGGTCATCGCCGACGGTCCGTGCACCCAGAACGGCGAGATGGCCCTGGGCAAGAACCTGCTCGTCGCCTTCATGTCGTGGGAGGGCCACAACTACGAGGACGCGATCATCCTGTCGCAGCGCCTCGTGGAGGACGACGTGCTGTCCTCGATCCACATCGAGGAGCATGAGGTCGACGCCCGTGACACCAAGCTCGGTCCGGAGGAGATCACCCGGGACATCCCGAACGTCTCCGAGGAGGTCCTCGCCGACCTCGACGAGCGCGGCATCATCCGGATCGGCGCGGAGGTCGTCCCCGGCGACGTCCTGGTCGGCAAGGTCACCCCGAAGGGCGAGACCGAGCTCACCCCCGAGGAGCGGCTGCTTCGCGCGATCTTCGGTGAGAAGGCGCGCGAGGTGCGCGACACCTCGCTGAAGGTGCCGCACGGCGAGTCCGGCAAGGTCATCGGCGTCCGCGTGTTCAACCGCGAGGACGGCGACGAGCTCCCGCCGGGCGTCAACGAGCTGGTCCGCGTCTACGTCGCGCAGAAGCGCAAGATCACCGACGGCGACAAGCTCGCCGGCCGGCACGGCAACAAGGGCGTCATCTCGAAGGTGCTGCCGGTCGAGGACATGCCGTTCCTGTCGGACGGCACGCCCGTCGACATCATCCTCAACCCGCTCGGCGTGCCCGGCCGGATGAACGTCGGCCAGGTCCTCGAGACCCACCTCGGGTGGGTGGCGAAGACCGGCTGGCAGGTCGAGGGCACCAAGGAGTCGTGGCAGAAGCACCTCGCCGAGATCGGCGCGGACGCCTCCGAGCCCGGCACCAACGTCGCGACGCCGGTGTTCGACGGCGCCCGTGAGGAGGAGATCAGCGGTCTGCTCGCCTCGACGCTGGTCAACCGTGACGGTGAGCGGATGGTCAACGGCGACGGCAAGGCCAAGCTGTTCAACGGCCGCACCGGTGAGCCGATCGACCAGCCGATCTCGGTCGGCTACATCTACATCCTGAAGCTGCTGCACCTGGTCGACGACAAGATCCACGCCCGCTCGACCGGCCCGTACTCGATGATCACGCAGCAGCCGCTGGGTGGTAAGGCGCAGTTCGGCGGTCAGCGCTTCGGTGAGATGGAGGTGTGGGCGCTCGAGGCCTACGGCGCGGCGTACGCGCTGCAGGAGCTGCTCACCATCAAGTCCGACGACGTCCTGGGCCGGGTCAAGGTCTACGAGGCGATCGTCAAGGGCGAGAACATCCCCGAGCCCGGC